>JAUVHR010000247.1 GCA_030593165.1 Candidatus Thorarchaeota archaeon | reverse complement strand
GACGACCTCGATGAGATTGCCATCGGGACGAACATCCAATGCATCGACACAGACTGCGACAATCTCAACGATGCCTTCGAAGTGAAGATAGGGACCGATCCGCTTGATGACGACTCGGACTCAGACACCTACCTTGATGGTATTGAGGTGATAGCGGGGACTGACCCGCTTGATGCTAATGATTACCCTGGTGCAACCACGTCTACGACGACAACCACAACGACTACACCTACCACAACAACAACTCCCACGACCACAAGCAGTTCTCCACCACCCGACGAGCCCATTCTTCTGGTGTTAGTGATTGCCATTGCGGGTTCAGGTGTCGTAGTGACAGTTGTGATAATCCTCATCTTGAGAAAGCGAAGGGGAGTGAGTTAGCGGAATCAGAGAATACATGGATTTGAGGAGCTGGCAGGGCAACCAGATTGCCTTGCTACTCTTCTCACTCAACGATTTTCATCCGCTAGTAATGCTGCTTCAATTGGTAATATATTGATTTGAGCAGAACAAAATGCAGCAACACTGGGCCACTGGTGATTCGCAGACAGTCACTCTGGAACTCGGAATTGGTATGAATGGAATCAGTGATGAGTCTCCATACTACAACTGTGGTCTTTCAGAAAGACTGATGGCCGTTTGGTTCGAAGTCCCTGACCAAGGTCTCGTGGTCACAAATCAGCTGGGTCGGACTCTTGCCGTTAGCAATCTATCTGGTTCTCGCTACGAGCCGCGTCTCGGCGAGAGATGGTATCCTTATCTCTTGGCTTTTCTAATGAACTTCAGTCTGACGACGCACCCAGGAAACAATGAAGCCAATTTTGTGTTTGAGTTCGAGATTGTCATGCTCGATACCTCGGACAATGAATCATAATTCGTCACGGTCACTGAGTCTGCTTCCTACAGTTATCTCATTCATACAAATCCCAATAACATGCCCAGCCTCGACCCGTATGCAATAAGCGTTGGCGCAGCGCTGGTGGTCATAGTGATAGTTGCGGTTGTGGTCCTCCAGAAAAGAAGAAAGTGAGTAGCCGTCTTATCCGAGTGTTGTGCTCAAATGAGGCGTTCTTAAGCTCCCATCTATACTATATTGTATGAGTTACCGAACTGACCCAAATCCAGAGGACTTGAGCCAAGATGAGGTACTGGCGTTGGTACGATTCTGTCCAATCTGCGGCGCGAGTCACAACAAGAATTGGTTGGCATCGAATCGGATGGTTTTGTCCACGGTGCAAAATCGAAAAGAAAATCTAAGTCGGGTTCGTGTGGGCTTTTCTTCGGCGGATTGCTTCCTATCCGTTGGCATTTGCCCGCACGCCCGACACCATCATCAAAATCAAGTCGTGGCAATCGCCTATTTTTCTCGCGGGTTCTCGGGGGGCTGGCGGCGTGCCTCTAATCTCAAACCGCCATGCGATTGCCCGACATCCTCAATTTTGTTTTTTCATGCTTTCGGATTGTAATCAAAATTTAATAATCTAAAGACAAATTGTAACCTAGCGACATGTTATGATCATATCGCCAACTTCAAAAAATCTACACTGAGAAAAATTGAAAATCCCGACCCCCTTCGGATGTTCAACGTGTGGAATTTTCCAACGCCTTCAATGTGTGGATGCCGAACCTCTTTTGCCTTCTTCTTTTGCTTTTTACTTATTGATTTCCACTTCTCTCTCAATTCCTTTTTTTCGCATCCAATGACGGAATTCTCAGAAAGACTCGAAAGGACATTGAGAAGCTGAGGTTCCTGCATTCTGAGAATCCACGCTGCCAAGTGTTCTTGGTTGTGCTAGACCGCCACGCAAGCCGTAACAGTCTGATAGAAATTGAAAGGTATGCGCAGGAGATCCCCGTTTTCAGAAATCAAGTGTGAAGGGAAATCTGAGCCCTTGAAGTAGTAAATGATTATCTACTAATTGGATGTGACTACAAGTGCAGATATTAGAGTTATTACCAGAATGATTGGTACAGTCCAGAGCGGGTATGACTGAAACGTGACAAAATACCACGCCGCAATAAGACCAGAGATAATTATAGAAATTCTACAGCAATTTCTGTACTGTTTCATCTTGCGCAGTTTTACTTTATTATTCAGTGTTAGTCCCTCATTCCTCAGTAGTTCTTGGCGTGTTGATAAGCATTTTCCACTTCTTTCTAGAGAAGACAGGGAAACTGTGGGCCCCTAATTGATAACTGGACTTGGGCGGAGGTCCCTATCATCCTTCAGACAATCCATGGGTATAGGAGCCAAGCCGCAAGTTAATATTGGAACTTGTCTATAGGACGATAATTAGATAGGCCGCAATGGTGTTGTTTGAGTGAATACCCTATGACAGAGAAGGCGGGGAGTCTGGTTCAGGAGTATCAGCCGAAGTACAGGTGGACTGAGAGGACGCTCCATATCACGACCCCGTCAGGAAAGACCGTTGAATGGACCCATGTGAATCCCACTATCTTCTTTGAGCAGACCTCAGAGGTCTTCATGCACGAGACCGGAGGACAGATTCGAACGCAGGGCACAATTATCTGATTCGCCAACCGTCCCAGGTCACTTTTTTCCACGCTGTCGAGCAGCAAGAAAAGGATCGACCTTCTAGTCCTTCAAATGAACTTGCGGCGCAAGCGCTCATAGACTTTTTTCCCAATTCATCCCTTCGTTCGAGCCCGTTTCCCATATCACAACACATTGAGCACTCCAGTACATCTGGAGTGGGTGTAGTGTGAGATAGGCGATTCACACCTATTCGCTTCTAACGCGTGGAAACATTGGGCTGCTATCTGCAGGGACCTCCCACTGGTCATTGATGGGTTTGGTCGCAATCTAACGGGACTGAAATGCACCCCTCGTCAAGTTTAAATCAGAGCATAGAAGGAACAGTCACGGAGTGTAGATAATGCACTGGCTGGTAAAGATCATTAACGGTGAACCTGATGACTTTGTTCACGCGAAATTTGTGAAGTACGGAATGGGTGACCATCCAGGTCCTTCTCTCAAGCTCACACTGAGCAAGGCTCGAATCGCGTTCAAGGGTGACTTGGACATGGAGAAGGGCTTAGTCAAAGGGTATGCAATATCCGGCCCTGAGGGTACACATAAGGTCAAGGGTCTCATTGTTACCTACAGCGACCGCCAGAGTGAGTTCGAAGGTCAGCCAGTTCCATTGAGTTGGAGGAAAACCAAGGGGAAGAGCGCTTCGACATACAAAGCCAAGCTCGATGAAAGAGTTCCCATTGGCGACCTCAAGGCCATGGTTTCAGTTGATGATCCAACAACATTCTTCCTCCTTTCTCTGAGTCCGACCAGTGAAGAGAAGCCTTGGAAGATAGCGACGAAGACTTCATTCCCGAAGGCGAAGCAAGACAGCAAAGGAACTGACAAGAAGGAGAAAGACCCTGTTTTTGTCAAGGGCGCTTTTGCTAACACGCCTGAGATGCTGGAATACATTCTCAATCAATTTCTTCCGGACTTCCGAGACAAACTTGGTCCCAAAGCCAAGAGTATTGTCTTGAAGCACCGAATCATCATTGAGGATATTGAGATACCTGACGATCCCACACTCACCTTCAGTGAGAAGAGAAAGCTTGCAAAGAAACGTGGTCGGCTAATACGCAGTGTGAGCATCGACGGAGAGGAACTGACTAAGGAGTATGCGTTTCTAGCCTGACTCTTGTACGACCGCGACCTTTAAATTGCAGATGAGAAGGGGCGTAATATTCTCAGGATAACAGAGGTCAACCCAATGCTTCAAACAGGCTTCATGACGTTGTACGGCTACATATCCATCGCATTCATCATCTTCGGTCTTTTCGCAGTAGGATGGCTCATTGTACACGTAGAGTACAGTCGCCACTTTTCTTGGTTCAAGGTTGTTTCCGCTGGCATGTTGGGTATGTTCTTCCTGGGATTCGGAATACACTTCATCCTCTTAGCCTTTGGTCTCTAACCTAGAGTGACATCACTCTTCGCTAAGTCCCGCATGAATTGAGCTAATCGGGATATGCTTTCTAGATTACGCACTATGCACACGAACAACCTATATTTGCCCTCCAACATGTCTTGTTCTGTCTGCCTGCGCGCCGCCTTAGACTACCTTGACAGAGGAATTCCGTAGTGATACTCGATCCAGACCTTGAACAACTCGCAGTAGACAGCCGGCAAAGACTGACTCGTGAGTTTGCTGAGAAGTATGTGAACTTGAATGAACGCATGCGGCGCGTTCCAGTTGAAGAAGCAAATAAGATTGCAGTCGAGCTGTCCTGTCCTCTCCAAGTTGCTATGATGGCATACATAATCAACATTGATGGTATCATGAGCTTGAAAGAGGTAGTTGACATTCTTACGCAGGAACTTCGTAGACGTACAGAGGCAGGTATTAGTGTTCCCAACCTGCCCGGCAACATTCAGGAATTTGTGATTACTGAGGGCCGATGGATTCAACACAACTATGGGACTCTTACTCGTGATCTCGAATTGAAGGTACGAGAACTCTCTAACCTTGAATCCTCGCTTGACGAGGAGCAACCTCCGGTTGAGAAGGCTGTTTCAGTCCTTGAGGCTCGAGTGAAACTTGCTGAAACTTTCATCGCACCTATGGTGCAGGCATGGCTGGATGACCATCAGAAAGCGAACAGCGAACATGTACTGATGGCGTTTGGACCTGCAATCACTAAATGGAAGAGGCGCACACTGAAGGGTCGGTTCACCCAACTTAGACGCAGGAATCAAGCTCTTTTCAGATTGATCAGAAGTGCTCTTCAAACTGCGGAAGATTCCGCAACCATCGGATCAACCATCGCCAGAATTGATGAATTGATTGAGGGTCTTGAGGTTCCTCTGGACAAGATGGATGTGCGGGCCACATCTCATTTCCTGGTTCACATTGCACCTCGGGCAACCGGCCGTGGCGACATGTCTAGAACTGTTGTATCCATTGCACCAACAACACGTGGTCATAAGACCGAACCGGATATGACCTCACCTTTTGATTTTCTTGAGCGCGATGTCAGACTTGGTGGAAGACGAAAAGGAGAAGACCGTGAGGATTACCTAATCGAGAGAATTGAACGTGTTATTTCAGTTTTGAAGTACACGGGTACTGAAGTAGATGATTGCGTAAAGCAATGCGTTCTGGAGCTCATTGACCGGATGAAACTGAAAGACATCCCTGTCGATAAGATCGTTGACGAGGCGCAAGAGCGACTTGCTGCTGTTTCACCTCCTGAGAGAGACACAGTCGCTTCCAGACTAGTCTTCGAATTCGTGATATCTCATATCTATGGTGACCACCGTGATGAGTAGCAGCGCGCTTTTCTGGCTT
>JAUVHR010000292.1 GCA_030593165.1 Candidatus Thorarchaeota archaeon | reverse complement strand
AACCATACCGGATTCATCAGCTCATGCGAAATCTACTATTTACGGAACCCGAGTGTGACGATGCTGCTGAAGTTGCTGTGGAGCTCATATCTGAGAAACACGCATTGGAGCCTATTCCAAGCCCCATTCATGATGAACGGTCGGAGTGCTTGAGCCTCTACGAGCTGAGAGACCTTCTTTCTTTGAAGTGGAGGCCTACCCTTGTTGGGCGTTTTGCTGATGAAGAGGAACCGCGGTTGATTTGTTACGTGGCGAAGAACCAGCGAGTTCGCGGATTAATCAAAGTGCTACAGAATTCCGACGATTCTGAATCGATGGTCAGTCTTGTTCAGGCTTCTCTACATGCTCTACACAAGAGGGGTGTTCGTGACGTGCAAGTGCAGACTAGTATTGACGAGCGCCTGAAGCGACCCCTCGTGAGGGTGGGTTTTGAGAAAGAGATCACACTCTTCGAGATTTCGATGTTCCTGTACTACAGTTAGTTCTTTGGCGCGTTATGTATTACCTAGGTATTATTCTGAGAAGGTTATTAAATGAACAATTGGGAGTGGTCTAGTATCTCTTAGCCGGGAGGGAATTGGCAACGGGGATACCTGGTCTGAAAAGAGAACTGTGTTCCTACAATATGAGTCGAAGACAGCTTGAAGTTATTCTCCTTTGATTATCGTTCTCGTTTTTCTGAAACTCGACTTGGAAATGAAGGAAACCCTCTTTCGTGGGCGCCGCCTTGGCGCTCACCCCCTCATTCCTCTTTTATCTCGCCCCATCGATGGCAACGAATCCAATGGTCCTTCTCCACTTCTCTGGATTCTGGGACCTCGTTCTTGCATATGTCAATCGCATAGTCACAACGTGGATGGAATACACATCCGCTGGGCAAAGCAGCCAGATCGGCAGGCTCACCTCTGATTCCTCTTAGTCGAGGTCTCTTTCCTCCTGCTCTCATTCTCATCATTGCAATGGTGGGGAATGAAGCCATCAGGCCCATGGTGTATGGATGAGCAGGACGATGGAATATCTGTACCGCATCGCCGTACTCCAATATCTTCCCTGCGTACATCACAGCCACTCTATCTGCTAACTCAGCAATAACACCCGCATCGTGGCTTATCAGAAGGATGGCGACATCGAACTCTTCTCGCACCATTGCAAGCACGTCTAGTATCTGTCGCTGGATTGTGACATCTAATGCGGAAGTTGGTTCATCAGCAATCACTAGGTGTGGTGCCGAGATCAGTGACATTGCTATGAGGATTCTCTGAGCTTCCCCTCCGGAAAAACTTGCGGGGTCCATCACATATCTGATGTCCGAGTCTGCAAGACGCACAAGGTTGAGGAACTCTAGCACTCTCTGTTTCATTTCAATTAGCCTTGGATTTTCCTCATGAATTTCAATTGGCTCTGCAGTCTGCATGCCGATGCTATACTGAGGATTAAGGGCGTGGGCCAGCCCTTGCGGAATCATCGATATCTCCTTTCCACGGAGCCTGACGAGTTCATCCTCTGGCATTGTCGTAAGGTCCATGTCCTTGTAGAACACATGCCCTTGAACTCCTGGGCGTTCCTCACCCTCCTTATCAAACTCATCTCTCAGGCCCGGGACACTGGATATTCCTGCCGCGAAGCGTGCGACCCTCTCGAAGAGTCCAATCATCGCAAGCGCCAAAGAGCTCTTTCCACAACCTGATTCACCCAAGAGCCCTACACATTCTCCTTCACGTATCTCAATGGAGACATCATCGACTGCTCTGATTAGCCCCTTCGTGGAGGTATAGTATGCACGCAAATGCTCAGTACGAAGTAGAGTGTCACCTTTTGGCATGAATCAAACCTGTGTTGCTTGGACTGCCATTCATATTAAACGGTAGTGGCTACGGTAAGCTGATGCTCTAATCTGCTGTGACCGCTTGACGAAGGGCACTATGAATCCCATATGCTTTGTAGTCCTCGTCAACTCCTTCCACATACCAGCATGCATTAGCCAACTGTTATTAAACGGAATGCAAGGTCTCTTGTGTGGTATGACAAATGACAAAATCAAAGGTGTTCTTCGCAGATAGAGATGCGCAGGTCTGGTACAACATGCTTGACAAACTTGAGCATGTATTCATGGAGCTGGGCCTTACTGAGGCCATTAAGCCTGGCTACAAGGTTATGATCAAGACACATTTTGGACAGTTTGGCAACACCAACTACTTGAGGCCGGTGTATGTTCGCAAGCTTGTGGATCTAGTTCGAGCAGCTGGAGGAATCCCGTTTGTAACAGAGAGCTGCGGCCTCGGATATGGAGGAGGTGGAGCTTATGGCGGTCGAACAACAGCTCCCGAGTACCTGGCAATGGCTGCACTTAACGGGTTCACTGAAGGCACAGTAGGTGCGCCCCTGATTATGGTTGATGGTTACTGGGGTACGGACATCGTAGATGTCGAAGTTGAAGGCACAGATCATATCAAGAGTGTCGACGTTGCTGCAGCAGTTTTCGATAGTGATCTAATCATTGTACTGACACACGCAAAGGGCCATGGACTAAGCGGGCTAGGCGGTTCGCTGAAGAATATCGGGATTGGGCTTGTTGGCAAGCGAGGAAAGGCTGCCATGCACTTTGTGGGCCCGGCGAAGGTTGACATGGAAAAGTGCATTGGTCCCGAGTGCTCGAAGTGCCTAAAGGTCTGTCCGGTGGGTTGTATCTCAATGAGTGACAAGGCTGAGATTGACACGGACAGATGTATCCTATGCGGCCATTGTCAGAGTGTCTGCAACAACGCAGCTGAGGCGAAAGCAATCAATCTGGGCTGGAGGCCAACACATGAACAATCGCCGCGATTTGTAGAGAATGCTCTTGGAGTCCTGAAATCCATAGGTTCTGAGAAGTTCTACTTCATCAACATGGCAATCGACATATCCGACAAGTGTGACTGCTGGAATGTAGGAGCAGCACTGCTAGTTCACGACATTGGTATCTTTGGGTCGAAGGATCCGTTGGCAGTCGACCAAGCATGTCTTGATGCTATCAATGAGGCACACCCAAATCCGGATTCCATGGTCTCGGCGCTAGAGGTTGGTGATTGCAAGTTCGCAGCGGCGCATGACCACAAGGACCCTGAAACCGGTGACCGGCTCCAACTAGCGGAAATTCAGTTCGCTCATGCGAAGAAGCTAGGAATTGGTAGCAGAGAGTACGAGCTGGTCACTCTGACAAAGGAGAAACCTGGCAAGAAGTAATGAATTGCAGTTGGCTCGGAGCACCTTCAAACGGGGTTGAAGATTACTCGGAACTCGCCTTGAGTTTTCGAGCGATAACCTTCTTCATGAGCCAACGCTTCCTCGGTCCAGTCCTCACGATTTTCCCGTTCATGAAGTCAACATGCATTGTTGTAGGGGCTAGGGGGATTTTCCCACGGTTGAACATCCAGCCAATTATGGCAGTTGACACGAGGGCGCTGTTCGTCCTGCATCCGGGAGCAATTGCCGGTGACCTGCCCTCCATTCTTCTCCTCTGAGCTATGTCGATGTCGAGTCCTGCTATTCTCTGTCCGATGAACTGCAGGCCAAAGTTCATGACAAAGTCGTGCCACTCAGGAGTGTCCCTCTCCTTGGGGATAGGTCCGAAGAACTCGGTGAATGAAGGACTTCTCACTGGGTCAAACACACCAAGGGCCGCACCGAATCCCGGCGCGGGCGAGCTGAAGACGGGTAGACCTTGCTGACGAGCGATATCGTACAGAGCCTTTCTCTCCTCCATCACCGCGATGTCTATTCCGTCTACTATGATGTCAGCTCCGGTTACAAAGTCCTCAACGTTTTCCATTGTGACTCCGTCTGGATAGACCACGACCTCCGCGTGTCCATCAATCCTCATCACTGCCTGTGCGATAACTAAGGCTTTGTTCATTCCAAGAGTTCTCAGGTCTGCACCGAGCTGCCTGTTGAAGTTGGAGAGCTCGAACACATCTGGGTCAGCAATCCGAAACCTTCTGAACCCCATCTGTGCCAGCGTGATGATGATATCGGAGTTTCCTCCCACACCAGCCTGAGCAACAACTGTGTTCCTGATCCTCTCCTGGTCTTCCCTTGTGAACACGCCTGTATTTCGGTCAACCATCATCCAGTAATCAGCATCGGAACTCGCACTGGTCTCTTCCAATGAGCCCTCAGTGAACTCCGTTGAAGGTCCAACTTCATCTACACTCGACATCAGTCTTTCACGCTCTTACATGTCATCGGACTCGGCACTCCTCCTCGAAGTGAGGAGGAATTACCGCCCTCGAGGCGAACCTCTGGGTTAGATGATACTCTATGCCTCTGCCTCCTCGCAGAATGCAAGGACACTGGTGTCTGTCGTCAGGGGTACGGGCTTCGCCTGTACATGCGTCTCCTTGAGCACTGACTCAAAGTATGAGGAACGCATGATGACAAGTCTTGTCGGACCAAGAGCTCCGGTCTCGCGATTGAACCTGAACTCCATGTTGGACTGTCCAAGTGCATCCTCAAAGGCTGCCACGAACTCCAGCGAGTCAGTTGACTCATCACGGAACATGGCTGCTATTGTGTAGTTGGCAATACCGTCAATTACCTCTCCTACAACGGTATAGTCCATTATCTTGCAGCCTGTCTTTGCACATGCTGTTTCGATTGCATGACTGACATGGGCCTCACTGACCTTCTCGCCAGATAGGTTGACGACACGCCCCTTTCGCCCAATCTTGCGAACAGTGTAGGGGTCTGTGCTGGTGAAAGTCAT
>JAUVHR010000279.1 GCA_030593165.1 Candidatus Thorarchaeota archaeon | reverse complement strand
GACCATCTCCCCGGTCCACTCTACATCAAGGATCATGAGTCTCGGGTTCTCTATGTCAATCGTTACATGCGCAGCATGACAGATGGAACAGACTGGGTGGGGACGACCAATTACCACCTCTTCACGCCAGAGGTTGCAGCTCGCCGCACCGAAGAGGACCAGCGAGTTCTAACCGAGGGTCCACTAGAAATCGAAGTGACGCGGCCAATGCCTGACGGTACTATGAGAGTCTTCAGGACCACGAAGTTTCCCATTCATAGAAAAGGCAAGCCTCCGCTTCTTGGCGGCTTTTCAATCGACATCACAGCACTCAAAGAAACGGAGAAGCGATTAGAAACCACCCTAAGTCGCTTAGAGTTTCTCAATGACCTAATGGCTCACGACCTGTCTAATATGCAGCAGGGAGTTATGGCCAGCCTTGAGTTAATGATATCAAATGGAACTCTTCCAGATGAGCTACGGGCCCTTGCTGAGGGTGCTCTTGACCAGACAAAACGTGGAGTGATGCTGATTGCTAGTGTCAAGAAGCTCTCACGAATTGATATGGATGAACGTAAGCTTGCCACCATGGATCCCCATCCAGTCCTGATGAATTCCATTGAGATTGTGAAGAACTCGTATCCGGAGCGTATGATAACCATAACGACCAATCTTGAACACGGACAGTATTCCGTCCTAGCGGATGAATTCCTTGTTGATGTCTTCTACAATTTGCTTCATAACTCTGTAAGAGTGGATACTAACGAAGAGGTTCTGATTGACGTGGTTGTGGCGCCTTCGGAAGAGCCCGGCTTCTTGCGGTTGCGATTCGAGGACCGTGGTCCAGGACTCAGTGACACTCAAAAGGAAGTCATCTTGTCAAGAATCGACGACAAGGTGAAGAGGGGAACAGGTATCGGTCTCACTATTGTGAAACGCATCATCGATAGGTACGAAGGCAAAATCCAGGTGGATGACCGCGTCCAAGGAGAGCCTAATCTCGGAGCCTGCTTCGTAATTTCGCTGCACGTGCCTTCTGAATAGACGACCGGCGTAGCTCGGGAAACAGTCTGCCGCTTCCACCGAACTGACCCAAACTGCAGATCACGCTGTGTTCACTATGCTGTTCTACTATCTCAATAACTCCACAACTCCTTTGGTGAGTCAAAGATAAAAGGCAGCTTGTTAACGGCGGAGCCAACTGAAGTCATGGTGAAGCTGTTGACAGAACCACAGATTGAAGACAAACGGATAACACTCGCTGAGGCCGCGAAGATGGTCCCAGATGGCAGTACGCTTTTCTGGGGCGGCTTTGGGTATCAACGCCCTCCAATTGCATTTGCGGCTGAACTGGCGAGACAGAAGAAGAGAAATCTCACGATCAATACCTGCGGATCAGAAGTGGACCTTGAGATCATGGCGGGCGCCGGTGTGGCCTCGCGTTTCGAGATTGCCTTTGTAGCAATCGAGGCTCTGGGTCTCGCCAACAACATGCGGAGGAGAGTCGCAGAGGGCAAGGTCGAGGTTGAAGACTACAGCAATCTCGCTATGGCCATGAGGTTTCTAGGTGGCGCACTCAATGTTCCATTCATGCCTATTAGAAGCCTGATGGGCACTGATATGGTTCGCCTCTCTAGATTTCGAGGTGATAAGAAGCTCAAGATTATTGACTGTCCCTTCACCGGTGAGAAGATTTGCCTTGTACCATCATTGAAACCAGACTTCAGTATTGTGCATGTCCAAAGAGTTGACAGGAGTGGAAACGCACAGGTTGATGGAATTATCGGGGAAGACATCGAAGGCACACGGTGTGGAAAAAAGCTCATCGTGCTTGCTGAGGAATTAGTAGATGAATCAGAAATTCGCTCCCGCCCTGACCAAACCAAGATTCCAGCTATGTATGTAGATCACGTTGTGATTCTGCCCTACGCTGCTCATCCTATGCAGTGTCATGGTTACTACGACTACGACCTGGAGCATCTGATGCTATTTCACAACCATACTAAGACCGAAGAAGGATGGCAGGAGTATCTTGAAAATTACATCCTCGGAGTAGATGATCATTCCGCTTATCTGGACAAGATAGGTTGGGACCATCTTGAGAGTCTTCGAGCGCAAAAGGAAAGGGGGTACTAGGATGGTAGAATATGACGAATCATTGAATCCTCCAAGTGTGTTCAAGATCTCACACAATGAGAAGATTCATGGACAATTACGTAGGTTTCCGACTCGCCACTTGTAGTCGCTGTTTCACGGGACTTCTTCATGATATCGGTTTCATCACACCCTTGATACTGGTGAATCCATGGTTGGGCAATAGGTCGATGATATTGTCAATAGAGTTATTCTCATGCGGAATCGAGGAGTCTATTCGATTGTGAGTTTCCCATAGGTCGAATTGGATTGTATCTAAACATACGGGTTCATTAAGGCAAAGTTGCACAAACATAGGATTACAGAGAGGATTACTGATGTTCAAGATTAGGGAGTCAGACGATTCTCCTGAGGGGCTAGGGGAAACAGAGATGTCAGACCATGAACACCTACGCCTCTTGACTCCCAAGGAATGCGATGTAATAATCCGAGAATTCAATGAACAGTTCCTGACTCCCGATGAACGCGACAGAATAGTCCGGGAGCATACCACCAATCACATACTCGGTCGTACAGACTTTGAAACAGACGAGAAGACAATGACATCACAAAACAAGCACGTGGACCCGAAGCGAGAACCAGACCACCCGCATAAGAGGCTTCGTGGTGAAGCCGCATATGGGGTCAATGTTGGGGTTCCTGAAGTCCGTGGTGTCAAAATCGAATCGATTGACCAGTTGAAGAAAATTATCGGGTGCGATTTTCCGGGACTTTCTGACCGCAAAGACCTACATGAGCTTTTGAGGACTGCAGAAATCCATCTGGAATTGCTTCAAGAGTATCGCAATAGGGACTCCTTCTCACGAAAGGAAACCCTTCGTCTTGCGAACAAAACAGGTGTTTCCCATGAAACTATCAAAGCGTGGCTCAGAAATGCAATAACGCCGAGAATATACACCATGTTGAGGAATGCATTGACAGCTAAAGAGGGTCGTACAAAGTTGGAAGGACTCCAACGTAAACTCAATGGTGTCACCGACTTAGAGGAGTTCGATCGTCGTCTTGGACATTTCTATCTCGAAGAAGAAGTGGGCCGCCTTCCGAACCACGAAGAAGATAGGGAGCTTGCTAGGAGATTCTTTCACTTCATGCAAGCACTCCCCAACGGTGGACTCCTTTCAGACATTGCTCGAAGAGCCGGAGTTCCAGAACATGAGGTTAGCTTGAGGTTGCGCGCGCCTTTCATACCAAGGCTTATTCGCATCGCTTCCTCCATTCCTGCTGAAACTCCAGAACTTGGAAAGAAATGGTTGCCACTCAAGATTACGAAGACAAGAAGACTGCAGAGGTATGTCCAAGTCCCCCTCAAGATTACTGCCTTCAAAGACATACTCAGCATACTGGAACGAACTCGCCGTCTGAGGAGTCCCGAGTTGGATTACTATGAGCAACACTTCGGACGAATGACTAAGCAACTTGCTTTTATGTACCTCTTGGGCATAATCGTTTCAGACGGTGCTTTTGGTAGAGCAGCAGGTGTATCAACATCAATATGGCTCTCTGCGAGTAAGAAGTACAGCTGGAGCAAGGATTTCGGAAGGGCATTTAGTTATTCCCTAGCGAGAATCGGAATCTTCTCAAAACAATACGAGGACAATGTTCAAGAACGCGAGAATGGAAGAACCAGTGTTATTCAAGTCTGGCGTAGTGCATCCGTGCCATTGCTCTGCTGGATAAGAAAAACGTTGCTGGGTTTAAGGACTGGTACAACCAAGGGTAAGGTTGGCTTTCAGGCTGATTGGATTCTTCAGATGCCTTATAGTTGGCGAGTTGCGTTCCTGCAGGGAGTATCAGATGGTGATGGTTTTGCTAGTATCAAGGCTTTCTCTGCAGGGATATGTACATTAACAAATCAGGAGTTCCTAATGCGTCTTCTCAACTCTCTTGGTATCGAAGCCTTCTCCGTTAAGTCGGGCGTGACAGTTCGCAAGAAAGAGGCAATTCGGAGGGCAGGACAGCTGCCTATGTTCAGGCACGCTGTTGCACGTCAGAGTCGCTTAGTTGAGCTGGCCGCCATGTTTGATTCGGTGACTAGGAAACCCGCTTCAGAAGAAGAAATCAACAACATCATGGTCCTTCACAATCAAGGCTTCAGTTCCGGACAGATTACAATGAAATTGTGGCGCGAGCATGGAATCGCTCGTCGTCCTGGTGTTATTAGAAAAATCATTGGTCGGACCGGAAAGAAACGAAACGCGAGGAAATGAGAGGAGGTGTAGTGGATTTCACCTAGCAGTAGCACTGCACATTTGACCGATTGTGGGTTCGCCATTCACCAGAAACTTGAAATCGGGGTAGGAGTTGCTGACATGAGCAGATGTGAAGCACCATGACGGACCGTAGACTTGATGAATCCTCAGGCTCTGGGATTAGTTACACTAAAATTGAGTTTCTGGCGGCCTGCGCATCGACGCATGTGAGAGATGGAGAGAATGTCTTCGGTGGAACAGGACTACCTTTGCTGGCAGCACTGCTCGCAAAAGAAACCCACGCTCCTAACATCAACCTGATTTCAGAGGCCGGTTTCATTGATGCGCGTCCTGTCGAGGTTCCTCTCTCAGTAGCGGACTCGAGATACTACCTTGGATGTTCAGCTTCCATCGGACTCATCGAAACCCTTGGATTTATCCTACAGGCAGGTCGCATTGATGTCGGTTTCCTTGGTGCCGCACAACTTGACGAATATGGGAATCTCAATACAAGTTACATTGGACCATTTGAAAAACCAAAGGTCAAGCTTCCGGGCAGCGGAGGCGCGAATGATATTGCATCCTCAGCCAAGCGCCTGGTCATAATCATGACCCACGACAAACGCAAGTTCGTCAAGAAGCTCGACTACTTCACAAGTCCCGGTCA
>JAUVHR010000148.1 GCA_030593165.1 Candidatus Thorarchaeota archaeon | reverse complement strand
CTCTAAGCGCAGCACAACCTCTAGGATACCGGGAGCTGTTTCAGGGTCTTCACGGGCTGCTTCAACCATATTTTTGAGAGCGGCAAATTGCTGGCGGGTTTTCGTCGAGATTGCCGTCATGGCGTCCATGTAGATCTCTTCAAATGCCTCACCGCCTACCATGTCAATCATAATGATGATTTCCGCAAGAGTGTGCTGAATCCTGAGTAGGAGCGAGATGACCGACTGCGCCGCTATTCCCAATTCATTGTGAGGTAGTTGGTGTGAGACGAAGTACTTGGCGATGAGCGATTTCATCTTTTTCCCGACTTGTTCTCTCCTCGGCATCCATTCTTCATCGCCTGATTCTCCTGGGCAACACAGACGGCTATCCACCGCCTCCACGATGCTCTCTTGAATCTCCATAATCTTGTAGATGCTCTCTAGGATAGCTGACCGGTCCATTACGGTTTCACTCAAGCTCAGACCTCCTCTGCCTGAGACATTATCCATGATAGGCTTATTCTCAGATGCACAAACCGTTTCCTGAGGTTGACCTCGATTCCTGTTTCAACTGGTTCACCGAGGGGCAATGTAATAACGCCCTCCTTCAAGCTTGGCATTGGGAGCTCGATATTCTCTCCCTCCCTGATCTGTATAACAAGCTTCTCTAGGAGTTCAGCAAGTGAAGAAAGAGTCTTCTCCTCCTCGAACTCATAGTCGTCAATCTTCATGGTGTATCACCGATTTTGTATATTACGCTGATGACTGGTTGCATAATCTCCCCTTTTTAGCGTAACTCTTCAGTCACTAAGCGCAAAATATTTTCAATAACCATCACCCTTAATTGCGAATTGCAGACTGCTGTTGTCACATCCAACATACAAGAGATGAATCCAATGCCTGATGACGAAGAGATGGTAGTCACACCGTGGGAAGTGCGCGGCAAGATGGACTACGATCGATTGATAGAGCTCTTTGGTACTCAGCGTATCACACCAGAGCTCAAAGAGAAACTCTACAAGATGGCGGGAGAAGAGCACATCATGCTAAGACGTGACCTCTTCTTTTCACACCGCGATCTTGACTGGATTCTAACCGAGTACGAAAAGGGGAACAAATTCATCATCTACACAGGTAGAGGCCCCAGTGGACATGTCCACATCGGTCATCTAGTGCCATGGATTTTCACCAAATGGATGCAGGAGAAATTCGGTACACGTCTCTACTTCCAGCTTACAGACGATGAGAAGTACTTCTTTACTCCAGATTTAAGCCTGGACGATGTCAAGCGTTACACGTACGAGAATGCTCTTGACCTGCTTGCCATCGGGTTTGAACCTGAGAACACATACGTCATCCAGGACATCGAACACATAGACATGATGTATGAGCTTGCTGTTCAAGTCGCCAAGAAAGTGACCTTCTCGACAGCGAAGGCTGTATTTGGCTTCGAAAATAGCATGAACATCGGAGGGATTTGGTACCCAGCGATGCAAGCTGTACCGGCATTCTTGCATTCGTGGATATACGGCACCAAGACGCCCTGCATCATCCCATGTGCGATAGATCAGGACCCGCACTGGAGAGTCACGAGAGATGTAGCGGAGCGGCTTGGCTACTACAAGCCAGCCTCCATACAAAACAAGTTTGTACCTGGTCTACATGAAGGTGGAAAGATGTCAGCATCCGACCCGATGTCTGCAATCTTCACAACCGACACTCCAAAACAGGCTCGCAAGAAAGTCATGGCGGCCTATACCGGAGGCAGAGATACTGCTGAGGAGCAGAGGAAACTGGGTGCTAATCCCGACATCTGTACTGTCTTCATGTACTATGACTTTCTCTTCATGCCGGATGATAAGGAGCTTGCAGAGATCGAACGTAAATGCAGGGGTGGCGAAATTCTCTGCGGCGAATGCAAACAAATTCTCGCTCCGCGGATTATGGAATTCCTTGAGAAACATCAAGCTGCAAGAGAAGAAGTCAAGGACAGAGTCCATGAGTTCTCAGCAGCACGGCTCCGTGAAGACATCAGGCGATAGTATCTGATTATCAAAGCACAGTGTTACTGTTTTCTTAGCCACTGTGCTTAACTGCTTCCACACCCCTTTAAGCCGGTCATTATCCCAGTGTACTTCAGAAGTGATTGAGTTGATAGAGTGGGTACTTGCAGTAGTAGGCGGCGTCTTCTTGATTATGATGATGTACAGCTCGGCGTTCATCACTCTGCAATTCGTGGCAAAACGGAGAGTTGCGATTTCGAAAAGATTGTCATCTTCCATGTGGTTTTCGAATGTCATTGTGGGCCCCGTTTTGCTTGGATGGTTCGGATTAGTACTCATCCTGATTAGCGGGGGAGACTTCTTTGCATGGAGCTTTGTTATTCCAGATCCAATTAGCCTCCTGATTGTGCTTGTGATTGGCCTCCTCATTGCGTTTGCTGTAGTGATTTCCAGTAGCCTTGTCGAACGTCGAAAAGGGGTCACTGATTCGAACACTATTCGCGGGAAATCCGATGTACTCCTATTCATACTCTTGGTTGTGATTCTTGCAAGTGTCACGGAAGAGCTCGTCTTTAGAGCACTCCTTCAACAGATGATTGACAATGCCGTTGCCCAAAACTTCTACAGTCTTGGACATCAATGTCCTTGACTGATGTTCGGTTCCTGATTCATCGAGGTTGCATCACAGATCGATGATCTACAACGTCTTACGACCTCTCCAGCAGGCGTTTTACGTCTCCGTCCAACTGGCGGCGACTGTAGAACGGGCTCGTGGACTTGGTTCTTGTCCTGAACCTGCACTACAACTCATAGTTCCCTTCCTGACTATATAAGAACCTAGAATTTGTTGCTCAACACTGTCCAGGTTTTCGGAAGCTGCCGCGGACCCCATTACGATCACTAGTGGTGCAATCATCTCAGCCTTGATCTTTGGAGCCATTCACGCTATGCCAGCAAAGCAAATGGGTCGTCCAGTTGCTCCCATGGTTATAGGCTCATTTGTGTTGGGCTTAGTTACAGGTGTCTCTCTCACGGTCTTGGGCAGCATCATTGTGCCGATTCTGATTCATGCTGAGTTCAATGCAGCTGGACTAATCGTGAGTCGACTGATGCCTGAAGCACCCGCGGAACCGTAAATCCGGAAGACCGTCGCCCCAGGCTTCATAATCCTTTTATCGACGCCAAAATGAGAGCATGATGAGGTAGTGACTGTATTGTCGTGCGATATCAGCAGCGGTCGACGTACCGCGGGAATTCTGGGTCTTCTGATACTTGTCCTAGGTTTGGTTTCCGGTATGACAGCTCATGTCGCGGGACAGGATACTCTTACATTTACTCTGGATCGGACGTTCGGGATGGCCTTAGGGAATACTCTCAGTGGCACTTTCACACTGCGTGGAAGCGGCCCTGATGACATCGTGAGCCTGACTGTCTACTTCAATGGGGAGGAAGTCCACTCCGTGACTGGGAATACAATCAGCTGGCAGTTTAACACTGGCAACTACGCTCCCGGTTCTACCAACATCACACTACTAGGGTTGGACGCACTAGGGGGCACCTACCAAGCAAGTAGACAGGTTGTAATCCTTGGCGAAATGACGAGCAACTTTATCTTCATCGGGATTATTGCGGTTGTCGCAGTCCTTGCTTTTGTAAAATACGCGCCTATTCTGAAGCGTCGGCGAAAGCAATAGACTGTGTCAACATCTGTCCACCCTTACCTCATTGCTCTGCGATGCTCTTCGTGCATTGAATGAATCCTGAAAACATATCAAGACTCGACCGCCAAAACATAATTTGCTATACCACCATAATGCTAAATAGAACCGCACTCTTCTCTGCAATCAGTAACAGACTCAGGAGAGTTTGACAATGTCGGACACTGATGCATCAGACGGATTCAAATGCCCCGTTTGTAATGGTAATGTTCGCACTGGTCCAGACGACGTAGTAATCACATGCACCTTTTGTGGAACCATCACCGCAACCGATGGTGCAGAGATTCGCGACCACCTGATGGAGGACGCTGTGGATGCAGGCGTTCGAGAGAAGATATTCCGAGAGTTCCTCGATGAGAACAAGGGTTTCAACAAGTCCTTGGTCAAGGGAGCTCAAGTGGTCGAGAATTTGCTGATATACGTGCCAGTTTGGACTGCGAAAGTAAAGGCTGATTCTTGGTACAAGGGTTTCAAGACGGTTCAAGTTCCTGTGCAAAGAACTCGTACAGTAAGAGACTCTCAGGGCCACACTAGGACGGAGACCTATACGGACTATGAGCCCGGGTATGTACCAGTTCAGGATGAGATTCATACAGACACAGACGAGCGGCTTCTAGGACGGAAGGGTGCTCGTATCTATGGTCTTGAGGACTATCTAGAGGATCTTGACCTCAGCGACACTGAGCCATGGTCCTGGGAGAAGATCAAGGATCTTGAACCAACTGTGCTGAATGCAGAAATAGGCTCAAAAGAGTTCGAGCTTGCAGTTCACGGACGTGTTTCTGACCGCCATCGCTCAATGGCGAAGAGCGGTCTAACTGAGCTTTTCGACTGTCGCACCACAACCAACGTCAGAGGCACTACCTACCTTCAGGCACCATTTTCGTTGATTAGGTACACGTTCCAAGGTGACCTGTACAAGTGCGCTATCGATGGTCACAGTGGCAAGGTTGTCCTCGGTGAGATTCCAATAACTAAAGGTCAGCGTATTATGTGGGGTCTCATAGGGTTCATTGGAACCGTGCTAGCTGGTTTTGCTACAGATATTCTTCTGGCCGGTATCAACTTGGAAGAGATGATGAATATCGCTCTTGGTGGATTAGGCGCCGTTGTAGGTGTCATCATGGCAGTCTTTGGTTTCAAGACATTATTGATGACCCAGCGCGAGAAGGAGGGATAAGAAAATGGCACGATGCAATTTCTGTGATGCCAGTTTTGAAGCTGGACCAGGGGACCTTCTTCTGGTGTGTCCTTACTGTGGAACAGCTCAGACTGTTGATGGTGTCAAGTTCAAGGACCACTACATGATTCGCTGTCACTTCGACCAAACTGAATCGCAGCGAACACTTCTTGACTGGCTTTCCAAACAGTTGGGAGTTCCGGAGGACCTCGCGGCAAAAGCCCGATTCGTGGGATACAAGCAAATCTGGTATCCAATGTGGATTAGTAGAGTTGATGCTCGCTCAGACTATCACGGTCAAGGACGTGATGCCAACTTCCACGGGCGGTGGCCCCAGTATCCTGGAGCCTACAAGAGGTACACTTACTTCTGGAAGCCGGAATCCGGTACGTTCACTAGACGACATGAGATCAAGATTGCCGCTGTGGCTGGCATAGATGAAGACGTACGCGATCACCCCATCCCTACTCGGGCAAAGGAATTCTTCAGTCATTCACATGCTGAAGAGTTCGATGGTGAGGTCCTTCACAGTCAGATTACAGTAGAGCAGGCTAAAGAGATGGCGAAGAAGATTGCTTTTGATAAGCAGACTGCTTTGATCATGCAGGAGGTTGACAAGATTGACAGCCGGACCGATAACATCGATGTTGGAGAAACCTATCTGGTTCACGTTCCCGTTTGGGAGCTTGAATTCAAGTACGGCAACTCACGGTATTTGGCCTCGGTTGCGGCTTCAACTGGCTACGTCATTGAGAGCAAGTATCCTCGATCTCTGACATTCCGTGCAATGGGTCTTGGTTTCGGTTTCATCATGCTGGCCGTAGGTGGTATGATGATTGCGATGGCTGATGGGTTCATCCCGAATATACTGGGCCTAGGACTTGGTCTTGGAAATGTGACAGGAGGAATACTCGCCGCACTCGGTTTGGTGTTGCTTTACAAGGGTGCATCCAGAAAGGAGGCCAAGGAGAAAATATAGGGGCTATCCCCTATATCCTCTTTTTCGTCTAGAACAAGGATGAAGCGTGAACTGCTTCAGCTGCGATTCCTAGCCGGTTATGAAGAGGAATGTCCACGCTCCAATGATCCAGTCCAGGTTGGAGCACTGATTCAAGAACATGGACTGCTCTCCTTGCATCATCTATCCTAACCGGTGATGTCTGGAGTGCGTCGTGAACTCCGGCTCTGACCAACCATGGTCCAAGCATTCGGTTCTGGGGTTTTTGAGAGTAGTGGAAGATGATAATGTGTGACTTGAGCTTGGTCTCATTCATGTGGCGATAAGCGGAGTACCGTGCATGGTCTGCGTACACGGACGTTTTGGGGTCGCTCGCTACGTGGCCCGGACCCTCCAAACTGACTCCTCGTGCTAACGCGTCAGTTGTATTCTCGATGCTTAGGTAGTCCACTCGGGGCTCACCAGGCCTAGACAAAACGATGAACGAGTCACCACAAGTATTCTCAATGTAGAGTCTGACTGTTTCAGTCGTCTCTTTCTCAACAAATTCAATAACTGACCTGTCTATGAAAGCATCAATTACAGCCTTGAACGCGCTGCGAAGTGGAATGATTCTTCTGTTCTTTTTTCGGCCAAGCATTCCAAGGGACATCCATCGAGTGACCTGTTCAAGGGAGTAATCATACCCAAGAAGCTGCCAGACTCCTTCGGAGGCAGGGATGTCCTTTTTGCAGATTCTCTCTGCAACCCTACTGATTTCCGGGTGACTTAATATTTCAAGAGAGGTCGCTTGAACAATGGGGCTTGAAGGAAGCTGACTACCCAGTGCGTGAAGGCGGTGTGGAGGCAGGTCAGATACCTCCACACCTAATGCGACAGGTGCGACGGAGAGAGAGATTGTCTGCAGGGAGTGGATGTAATCCTCAGGCTGCATCTCGCGAGCGTCAATAGGAATCACGAATCGGTATAGGTGCTTTCGCATGGAGAGAACGGTCTCGCGATCGAATCCTCTCCAGCTTTCGGGGTGGTCGTAGATCGAGAGCCATTCGTCAGGCTCGATTGATGCTAGGACACCAGCCATCAGTATCGGATACTTGGCAGTTTCGATGAAAATGCCCGGTGGGCTGAAAACAGTGACGCATTTTGTGTGCTCGATTTGGTCGAGTTGAAGCTGAGTTGTAAGCGCCTGACCTGTAGACAGAGGGTTGGACCTCCTAATTCAAACTGACCCAATCAATTCATCCTGTCGAAAGCCTAAGTCCATTCCCTTAGCAGACTATCTCCTCCTGAGGACTGCAACTACCGGGTGAGAGATAGGCGAAAGTATCCCTTTGGTGGGGAAGGAGTTATCAAACCGAATCTTGTTTCAAAATGTAGAATCAAATTGGAATATGATGCCTCAGCTCAGGTGAAATGATTAATGGCTGTGCAAGACAACGAAAGGTCCGCGTCCGATGAAAATAAGGGCTCAGATTCAACATCATTCGATTTGGCCATTCTCAGTGGTCCGTTTCACCGACTCGCCAGACTCCTCAGGGTTGACGCCAAGGACCTCGGAATATACCTTGGCGCCGTAATAATCACTCTGGTGACTGTATCTCACTATATCTTTACAATGCTTCAGTGGACAAATCCTGGCTTCACCCTTGACGACTCATGGATTCATCTACAGTTCGCTCGGACAATCTACGAAGGAACCCCTTGGGAGTATTCACCCGGCTATCCATGCACTGGCT
>JAUVHR010000287.1 GCA_030593165.1 Candidatus Thorarchaeota archaeon | reverse complement strand
CGATGTATTCCATGCATCAATGGATGGTTGGGACAACACGGCAATTTGGACAGGAGATGTCATTCGAATCAAGGATAGATTCCTGCTCTTCTACACATCACGCGACAAGAACACGGACGATGGACTCACACAAAACATCGGTGCAGCATTCTCAACAGACTTCCTACATTGGGAGCGTGTGAGAAACTTCCGATTACAGCCAGATCCCCGATATTACGAACCAAGGACCGTCGATGGCGACAACAGCATCCACTCATGGAGAGACCCCTTCGTCTTTCGCTACGACGAGTCAGTTTACATGTTGATCTGTGCCAAGTCACCGGAACAGAAAGTAGAGAGGAAAGGAGCTGTAGGTTTGTTGCGAGGAGTTGACAATTCCCTTACAAAATGGGAGGTCATGCCGCCCATATTCTCCCCAGGATGGTTTTCTGAGTGTGAAATCCCACAGATCTACAAGGATGGTGCGCGGCTCGTCTTGACATACTCGTCGTGGGCCAAGTTTGACAATGCACCGAACACAGACGGGGAAGGAGGGCTTCAATCAGTCACGGGTTCAAGTCAGAGTCTGCTCGATGCAGACTTCAATGATCTGCCAAGGGTCCTACTTCCAGAATCCTCTGGACTCTATGCCTGTAGAGTGATTCCTGAACTGGATGGTGACATTGTTGGTTTCAACATCAAAAAGGGAGGTTTCCAACGGGTGAATGCAAAGACCAATCTGAAAGCAGTAAACCGAGATTTCTCTGATTTCGCATTGTGAATCTCACAGAATCGGCAAGACAAATAAGAATGCAACATCGCCATTGTGTAGGGGAACAGCGTGAGTCCAATAAGCGAGGAAACAAGCCAAAGGCCAATTGAAAGCCTCTATTCAATGGTGGGATTCTTTCAGATTGGCATCCTGGCCTTTGTGGGTGTAGTGCTTGCATTTCCACTAATCCTTGCATCAGTCAGCTATGTTGGTGAGATGGCTGCCATTCCATTGCTCTACTTCTTAGGCTTCCTGATTCTGATTGGAATCCAGACCCGCAACCAACGGAAGTACGGAAGAACTCCCATAGAGAACGCCGGAATCATCTCAATGCTTGAGAGAGCCAAAGGCAGACTGGGGGTCAAGGGAGATATCAGTCTGTGGCAGGCCCCTTCAGATAGGACTACATTCATGACCACTACCACACTAAGATACAGGGCAGTAGTTATCTCAGAACCAGCAATGAAAGATATGCTTAGAGAACCTGAGTCGGGTGAGACTGTACTTGCTCACAGCATCCTTGAGGTCTTGGAGAGCAACCCATGGCTGAGCGCATTCGCATATCCCTTGGCGTTGGTGATAGTATGGCTGTTTACCGGAATGAACCTTGGGTATTTGACAGCTCTCAGCTTTCTCTTCAACGACTGGCTGCTACTCATTGGAGTTGTTGCCGCATTCATTCTTCTCACTTGTGGAGGAGCAGAAATCCTAGAAGAGTCATTGAAGCACAGAAGAGAACGAATTGAGGAACTCTACGGTTTGGATCTAGCTGTGGCACACAGCGCGATTTTTGGGATAGGAACAGGCTTTGCGAGGAAATTCACCCCCTCACAATCGCCTCACGCAGAACAGAGGAATTCAGAACCTGAGAGGGCTTGGTCTGGAACTTGGGTGATGAAAATCCCAATTGTCCTTGCATTCTTCATTGCAGTACCTCCCATTCTCTTCTTCTTACCATGGATGTACACACTGCCAATTCCAATCCTGCCTATTATGTGGGCCACTCCCATCATCGCATTTGGTGGACTTGGAGTGGCGTTGGGAGTCGGACTCCGCGTGGTGTTGAAGGCCATAGAACCCAGATACATCACGAATATGGTCAAGGATACACTATGCGAACAGGTTCAACAAAAGCTCAACCTCCATAAGAAGTACGGATTTGTTTCGATCAGGAGGACAGCTGACGCGGGCGGGCCTATGTACATTCTCAAGATAGATGAGCAGCGACGTGGCAGGGTGGTCTACGAAATCCCTGAGATGATTGTGAACACCCTTCAAGACAGCGAGTACTTGGTACCCTATCTTCTTGCGCAGATGCGACTCGAGTTTGCCTACAAGATGTCCACGCGGTTGCCGATGGTCGGGCTCTTTGGGATGATGGGCTTTATGTTCGGAGGGCTGATTTGGTTAATGTCAATACGGTTACCTGACTTCCTGTTTGGTTTGTTATTCCCCATTGTATCCGTCCCAGCATTTTCTGGTCTCATATTGTGTGTTGCGCTCTGGAAGAGAAGAGTTGACCGTACTACTGACCTGGAGCTGACTACGGAGTATCCGAAACATCCGGATGGATTAAGAAAACTCGTTGAAGAAGGTGTGACTGCACCTCTTGAGAAGGTCTCATTTGTGAAGAGGTTGGAGTGGTTGGAAGAGGGACTGAACAAGTAACTCAGTGCATCTACACAATGATTTATTCTATGAAAATCGACAATAGCGGTATGTCCTGCGAAACCTGTTGTACCATCATTCGGTATGGCAAGAGAGTGTGGACTGGACGGAGAATCTGCAAAGACTGCTGGCGATTGAAAGAATGCTCCGATGAGTCAGAAGAAAAGGAATGAGAAAGAAACTCAGAACGAAAAACAGGCACACCATCTTCATTCTGAGTGTCACCGTGACTTACATTACTACTCTGAATTGTTGTTTCTTCCCTGTGTGCCGTCAACCACGCCCTTCATTTCACTCATCATTCCATTTCATGAAAGGGTGTGGACCATGCTAGGTGTCCGTATTGGGATGAGGGAATGAATCATCAACAGGGGACGTGATTCTTACCGCAAAGGGGGATTGAAATAATGAAGCATATGCTTCTAGGATTCATTATTAAATTCAGCAAGAAACTGTCTTCTTCGTCATTATGGTGATGAATGGACTGGGGGTTCTCATGCCAGCACAGGGGTTAGGTCTTTCAATAACACACGTAGACCAGCTGAGAATAGTAGCTCCCCATGAAACTATGGAATGCGTTCAATAGAGCACTCTGAACAGCTCCAAAGCATGCTCTCAGAACTCTACCTAAGATAAAGGTCAATTGTCATTGTATTTCCGCAGAACTTACATCGTATGGGGTCACCTGCTTTTATCGTACCTACCTCTTCCGGGTCAAGTGCAGCACCGCAATTCATGCAAGTCCAAGATACAATGCCCTTAGAGATCTCACTGATTGTAGTTGGGAGCATGGCAGGGTCCTCGCCGAGTCCCTCTACAATCACCTTGGATTTATTCCCTTCAATTACCCCTGAGATTACAATACGAAGTGCCACTTTCTTACGTGTATACTTGCCCTCTGCCAGTCCTCGAATCGTGCCTCTGAAAATGCCGCCCTCAGTTACCGAAGAGGACTCGAGAATCTGGAAATTCCTGTTTGGGAGAAACGTTCTTGACTTGTTGAACAACACTTCAGGATTCCATTCAAGATCATGCTCTTCTCTTGAAGCTGACATGCCGCTGAGCAGTAGTTCAAACTCCTCTAGTGTCGTTTCCAATGGTTCAAGGAGGTCGCACACCGAACGTATTACGTATGGTTCCACACTTTGTACCTGAGTCTTGTTCCGTTGGTCGACGTAGGAAACAGTTGCGAGAATCTGACCTTCTACGCAGTCCTTTGTTGGCACAAATATGAACTGAGGTGATCGAAAGCCTCCTGGTTCTATCCTCCTGAGCGTTTTCAGTAGAGGTCCTGAGACTTCCATGCAGTCTTCAGGATACGCAATGATGGCCACGGTTACATTCGTGATGACCCATTCCGTGTCATTCTTGATCTTGACTTTATACTCGAATCTTCCACCAACAGGCGCACATCCACGAAGTATCTGAACTTTGCCGGTTTCAACTTCCTTAGACTCCTCAGGCGTCATCGCGGCCGCAGTTGCAGCAACCACAGCAACTTCAGGAGTTGGTTCATCCGGCGGCAAGGACGGGCCTATTGAGGGTCCTCGTCCTGACCTCCGGCTTCTTGCCATAGCGGCCCCAAGAATAGCTATTAGCGCGATTCCGCCACCAGCCGCCATCAACATCATTAGAGGGCCGCCATCATCGATTGTGGTGGTCATATCAGTCGTGGTGGCGGTCGTAGTTGTAGTGGTGGGGGTGGTAGTTGTCGTTGTGGTAGTTGTGAGTGCGCCATTCATAGCCTTGTCAATGACCTGGGTCACAAAGGACATACCATCAAGTATGACATCGTAGTAATCGTATGCGCACATCGGCATGTAGCCCCCGTAGGGCGATGCACCTGATGCTACCAATATGCCAGTATACAGGCCTTCCTCCCAGGTTGCTGCAACAAAAGCACCAGTGTCACCATCATCGTGTGCATAAGGTGCAAGTAGGTCAGAATCTGAGATTTCAGCTGACTCGTTGTAGTAGAGGATTGGGGTTACACCGGTGATGGTTTCGGTTTCGAGTGCCACCGCACCATCATTCTCCGCGCCACCTGTGGCTCCATACAACATGCCTGGTCCATGCATCAAAACTGCATCGACACCATCTATGTACGCGGAAGTACCGGTTGCAACGACTCTGTAAGAGGCCACACAACAGGAAATGGAGTCTGCAACTTGTGTTGGCTCAGCATAAACATGTGAACCAACCCCTTCAAGTATGCGTGTCATGTTGTCGTTGTAGAGCTGGCCATCACCATAGTCGGAGTCATATCCGATCCACATGAACTTGCCGCCTTCTTTGTACCAGTTCACGATAGTACTTACTTCAGCAGTTGAGTATGGGTTGTCTCCATACATACTTCCTGCAACGAACCCTGTAGCGTCCGCTAGGATCGTATCGTTAATGCCGCCCTCCGCCCAAACCACAGTATA
>JAUVHR010000099.1 GCA_030593165.1 Candidatus Thorarchaeota archaeon | reverse complement strand
GCTACGAGAAAGATGAGCAATCTGACCGGAGGCAAGTCGCGCTAAGAGTCTGACAAAGAGATGAAATATGATTTCGGATACAAGCTTCTTTCCATCACAGTCCCTTAAGCTGTGACACATAGTTGCGGGAGCTGTCTGTTGTGTCTTGAGGAATGAATGTCGTCTATTCCCTACAAGCAGATACAGTGCTTTGGAATGAGCTTGATCGAACAACAGTGGGGCATCGTCTTCTACCATGTCTTGATAGGTGTGCATGTCGATATCGAGGACGAAATCACCATCTTCCTCGAATCCTTCAATGAGGTATGCAATCTGCCTGATCATGTCTTCTTCACGATGATTTGTCAACTGATACACGTATGGAACTCTAATCTCTTCGATGTACTCGAGAGGGGCTAGATGGTCATTACCGCTAAGACTCCCCACCCCAAAGAACTCTCCAACCAGCACATCAGGCAAGATCTTTCGTGTCAGCGTTTTGATCCCCTGGTTTTTCGAGTCTTGGTCTTTCTGCGGATCACTCGGTTGCATGAGAGAATTGCAGGACACCCTTCACAGTCTTCAGGCACGTCTGTCCCGATCTGCTCACCATAAAGCAGCATTTGCTCTGCTGCACCTACACCCGCTGCCTGTGGTTCCTTCCTTTCCTCACCAACGTGTCTAACATGACACTTATGGTCCCTGAGACGGTCAGTGATTTCAACTATGTCACCTTCCATAATCACAGCCGTGGGGCCTACTTGACGTACAACAGACCGCTTGAATTCTCGAAGTAACATCAGGTCTTCAAGGTCTCTCTCTGTTTCTGTTTCAAAGAGCACGACACTGGAGATAGTTGCGAATGTAGTCTGAGAGATCCAATCCTCGATTGATCGCCTTACATTATCAGGAATTGGTTTACTGCTCTCCCGTGCAAGAAACTCAAGGATGTCGCTCTGCTCATGTCCAATCTCTATCGCTTGGAATATCGATCTATCCGTAATCTTGAATGTACTAACCACATCTGTTCGAACTGGCTCTGTGAGGAGCATGAGTTGGTAGAGTGTGGAATAGTTCATCTCGGATGAGAATACGGATACCTCGAAGTTGGGCTGTACAAAGAATGTTTCATGTCCTTCGTGTTCCTCTGGACCTCTGCGTCGAATAACGCTCTCGCCAACTGACGTAAGTCGAACTGCCTGAAGCCTCTTGCCCTTGAAGGCGGCCTCAACTAACCCCAAGCGAATAGGGGTTTCAAGAGCCATCCTCACTCTGTCGTCGTCAACCTGAATCCACTTGAGTGGTTGATTATCCACGAACAGCTCACTCCGAATCCATCCCCGCATCTCATCGATTCCAATCCATTCTTCCTGTGTGCTCTCTCGTAATCTACAGATGGCCAGATTCAGAGTGTATTCGGTGGGCTGGTCCGGTGTAGCCCAGATTGCTCTGGTTCTCCCAAGTGACGAGAGTAGTATTCGAAGCGAAACCTGGTTCAGTTTTCCTGTGAAGAGTGCTTGCACATTGCCTGGAACAACTCTGTCCTTCTGCACTATCCTGTAGGCTCCGGCCTTTCTTGCTAGTTTCTGAACCATCTCGAATCTCTCTTCAGTGGGCTTGGACATAGCCTCCTTGATGTGCTCAATGGCTCTTTTAGGAAACTCCCAAGAACTTGTCATGTAGACTTCATTCTTGGCTATATGAGAAACGAGGAGGAGCATGTCAAGAAGTAGTGTATCCCTCTCGTTGACTACATTCCTTGCCTTACTTGGTTTCTCCGGATCCCGTGTGGGTTTCTCGGAGAACAGATTCATGAGATGTGGGACGAAAAAGTCAAGGATCTTGAACTCAGCAACTTCTCGCCCATGATCGGTTGGTCTACTCATCATTTTCCTGATGATAATTCCTCTCTTGCGCAGGTCCCTTTCCGTCTGGTTTAGCTGGCCATAGCTGTAAATCTTCCTGTAGGGCTTGAGTCTATCGTAGCTCAATGCTCCCCCATTCAGCACTAGCATGCCTAGCAGGTCCTGCTCACCTTCGGAGAATGTCTGGAATATTCGGTTTCGATACTGCTTCTTTCGCATCTTCGCTGCAAGCAGCTTGCCTAGAGAAGCACCTGACGGACTTGCACTCATGTCGACGTTCCAGTACTGACAGGCGACAATGAGATCCTCTCTAAACATCTGTTCGACTTCTACTTCAAGTACGGCCTTTGGCATCCTTAGAACATGCCTCTTAAATTTAGTTTTACAACTTAGCCCCGTGCTATTAATGGTTCATAACGCTTTTGGTTCCGTTTACTATTGCCACATTTCACACTTGTTTTGCGGGCAAACCCAATGAGTGTGACATACGAGATTGCGCTGCACTTATTACAAGTTCAAATGACACTTGGATGGTGGACCCCTTGGAACCTGTACTTTGGTGTATCAAGCATAGGCCACGGACGTGGGATGACTTCATTGGACAGGATTCAGTCATCTCACAGCTTCGGAGCTATGTAAAATCTAGAATGTTCCCCAACATGATTTTCTATGGACCATCTGGTACAGGGAAAACTACCGCCGCGAATCTTTACGCACGGCTCATACTGGGGGACGAATTTGAGGGGAATCTCAAATCACTAAACGTGCGTGACTTGTGGTCTATTACTGTAGCAAAGGCAAAACGGTCGATTCAGGCTCTGGCAAAGGTGGATCGTTCTGAGCGAAGCGAGCTCGACGAGTACATGTCGCAAGTGTATCAGGAAGCAAAAAGTGCACTGAAGATTCGTGGAAGTAGTCGTGCACCTAACAGAAGCCAGCTCCTTCAGGCCGCCATCAGGATGTTCGCTTCCACCTATACATTTGGTGAGAGGACTGTGAAAATTCTCATCCTCGATGAAGCTGATGCTCTTGCCGGGAAAATGCAACAAGCACTACGTCGCACAATGGAAATCTACAGTGATGTGACCCGCTTCATTCTCATAACAACGACATTGGCTGGATGGAGTCCGGCAATTCTCTCTCGTTCTCTCACTCTACGGTTCACTAGTCCTCCACATGGAATAGTTGAGGACTACGTTACGACCATCGCCTCAAGAGAAAACGTCAGCATTGATGGAAAAGCTGTTAGAGCCATTGCTCGTGAGAGCCACGGGAATATTAGACGAGCAATCAACCTGCTGCAAATTGCGGCTGCGGGAACAAGCCATGTTACCGAGGACACAGTCTACGAGGTCTCCGAGGTCCCTATTGTGCGAGATGTGCGTGAGATGGTGTCCTTGGCAATCGCGGGCTCGTTTGAGAAGTCAAGAATGATTCTCCGGAACCTCATTGCTGGCGAAGGCTACCCACCAGTCGAAATATCATTGGAGATACACCGCGACTTAGTACGACGTCCAATCTCTCCAGACCTTCTCGCTTTGATGCTGGATCGATTAGCTGAGATTAACTACCGTATGACGCAAGCAAAGAATCCATTTATCCAGCTTACGGCACTGCTTGCTTCCCTATGCGAGTTCGGCATAATCGAGATGGAAGAGATAGTTTAGCACATGGGTTCGTATTCACCTTCGACTAGAACCTTGTCCCGCAAAGAAGTGGTTTGATTCAGCGGTATGCTCTGTTTGCCAAAGAGGAATTCCGCATGGATGTTATTTCCCTCTCGAGAGATGAGATCGTTCTCAAGTGCGGCTGTCAGCATCCTCCTGATGTTCGTTGGTGTGCCATATCTACACCTGAAAGAGAGGAATTCCACTGCGTCCTCTATGCTGACTGTGTCCCCGCCCTTCTTTCTGAAGAGATGCGCAAGAATCAGGAGCACATGTCTTCCGTTCATACGCCCGCGACGTGCTGAGACCCTTTAAGTACTTCCGCCAGTCTTGACTCCGCATATGATGCAACGCGCTCTCAGAAATCCACATGGGCACTCTATGGAGACTCTCACGAGTCTACTTGAAGACAGTTGGACGGGTCTTGAGGGTCGCATTAATGCAAGCACAAAGCTGCTTAGTGGCTGGTCTGACATCAACATTCAAGTTGAGCGTGATGGAATCCACTACCTCGTCAAACTTCCGGGCCTCACGAAAGTTTATGACCAGCATCCCTTCGCGAAACAGTTCCACATCATGAGTGGATTGCATCCACTAGGTATCTGTCCTGAACCTGATTGCATAGGCCGTCTGGCCGACAAAAATCAAACTCCGTTCCTGATACGCAAATTCGTTGAAGGAACGATCTATGACAAACTAACCGATTTTACTCAAGACGACTTCTCACTTCTAAGGGAACGTCTGGAGCTGTTCTCCAAACAGCGTCCATCTGAGGTTCCATCATTCAATAATCCTAGGGATTACCTTGACAGTCTACATGTGCCCGTTCAAAACCAGATGGACGCACTCCATCGCCCCTCACCGGAGCTTGGACAGCTAGCAGAAGAGTTTGATGAAATCGTCACGCGACTTAGGCCCATTTTTGAGAGGCCTCCGATTTGGGATATGACACTCACTCATGGTGATCTGCATGAAGAAAACATCGTCTTTCAGAATGACCAAGTGGTCTTCCTTGATTTCGAAGCGTGCTTTTTCGGAGCTTCGATATTCGATACTGCTTACCTTCAAACTGAGAGCTATGATGGATGCACTATGAATCCTATGCCTGGACTAGTTGATGCGCATTCCACTCTTGCAGTCCAATTCTTCAGACCCCTTGCATTGGCTTCGACAATAGGATGGTGTGTCCGCAAACTGGCAGAATTCGAGCTTGGTATCATTGAGGAGAATTTGATCTGGCCTAGTTTTCAGAAAGATGTGACAGACTACCTTCATGATAAGACAACGCATCTTTCGGCTCTCTTGGACGATTCAAATTCTAGTTGAAGAAGTCCTCTGGCGGAGTTTCCCAGATGTTCTCATCACCGTGCGCGATGACGTATTGATACCCCTGTTCTGTCAGGAATAGCTGTCTCTTTGCTGCGAAGTCCATGTCTCTTGTATCCCTGGTGATGATCGAGTAGAATCGTGCGAAGCTTCCGTCCTCTTTCGGTCGCAGAATACGTCCAAGTCGTTGAGCTTCCTCCTGTCTTGAACCAAAGGTTCCCGAGACCTGAATTGCTACATTCGCGTCAGGCAAGTCTAGTGCAAAATTGGCAACTTTGGAAACCACTAGGCACTTTATGCTACTTTCCCTGAATTTGTCATATAGGATCAGCCTATCGGCATTGTTCATCTTTCCCGTTATCAATGGCGCATCTAGCTCCTCTGCAATAAGATGGAGCTGGGCAAGATACATACCAATCACAAGGATATTGTCATTCTTATGGTACTCTACAATTTTCTTTAACAACACCAACTTTTCAGGGTTTTCCGCAGCGATTCTGTACTTTTTCCTATCCTCAGCTAAAGCGTACTTTCTACGCATGCCGTCCGGAAGCTCCAGTCTTATCTCGTAGCAAATCGCTGTGGCTATCCAGCCCTGGTCTTCAAGAAGTTTCCAAGGCATGTCGAATCTCTTCGGACCTATGAGGCTGAACACATCTTCCTCTTTCTCATCTTCTCTGACTAGAGTTGCCGTCAACCCCAGTCTTCGTGTTGCTTGAATCGTCGCGGTGACCCTGAAAACAGGGGCCGGTAGTAGATGCACCTCGTCATAGATTATGAGGCCCCAATTTCGCGCTTCGAATATCTTGAAATGCTCAAACTTGGAATCACGACTCTTTCGCCAGGTAAGAATCTGATATGTTGCCACAGTGACTGGTCTGATCTCCTTCATATCACCTGTGTACTCTCCAATATCCTCAGGACGAAGGGTGGTCTTGTCGAGGAGTTCTTGAATCCACTGTCTCACTGCAACAACATTGGGACAGAGAATGATTGTAGATGTCTGGAGGATTTCCATCGCTCCTATTCCGACCATGGTTTTACCTGCACCACATGGAAGAACAACGACTCCCGAACCCCCTTGCTTTCCTCCTCCCGCATAGAATGTCGCAACTGCCTCTGACTGGTATTTCCTCAAAGCGAAGTGCTTTCCTTCAAGCGTTGTTTCGCGGACCTCAAAGTATAACGGGTCCCCTTCAACATAACCTGCAACGTCCTCTACAGGATGACCAATCTCGATAAGCGCATGCTTGATGAATCCCCGTTTCCCCGGATCAACACGCATGGTTGTTTCGTCAACCCTGTCAATGAGAAACTGTCTGACTTTCTTGATTTGCCAAATTTCCTCGGCGAGGTCTTCATCCTCACAGAGCAACAAGAGGTCGGGGCCCTCGGCATAGAGCGATAGCTGACCGTACCTGCTCATGTATTCGATAATCTCGCGTTCAATGTTGCTCGGGATGGGGTACTTCGCAAACTCCTGTAGAGCTCTTATGACCTCCGCTGGAGCCATCCCCATTGCTGCAGCATTCCAAAGGCTCAACGGGGTGATTCGATAGGTGTGGACATACTCTGGGCTTTTCACAAGCTCCGCAAAACGAGCAAGAGAGTCTCTAGCATCCGCGTATCTAGGATTGTCAACTTCTAGCAAGACTGACTTGTCTGACTGTACTATCAAGGGATTTGCAGGATTCGCCATTTCTGTTCCTCGTTTCAAAGTAAGGATAATGGCAGTCCCAATACGAAACTGCCATTCGGAAATCGTGGAACAGCGGGGTGTTCCAGTGATAAACCCTTCCTTGCTGGCCCGCCTAGTTGTTTCAGTGCTCACTTTCTACCCCGTTTCTCGAACATGAAAACTCCCATGAGTAGGACCGTGATCCCTACCAGAGTTACAATAGCGAGATCAATCCAGATGGAAATAGTTGTTAGAGGTGCTCCTCTGAGGAAGAGTGTTGTCAGTGCATGTGTTATGTAGTTGCTGGGCATGAAGCTGCCAATCACTTCTGATATGCCCCCCATAGGCATGAATGTACCGAAGAACATCTGTGGCATAATGAAGATGAAAGCTATTCCCGTTGCTGTGTCAGCAGATTTGGCGATTGTTGCTGTGACGAGTCCAAACCCGACACAGACCAAGGAAAAGGCTGTTGCTATCAAGAATGCAAACGCCAAGCCTCCAATGCCAGTATCAGGCCTGTATCCTATCAGGAACGAAGCAGCGAAAACAATCCCAACTTGAACCACAGCAATCAGCATGTTGGACAGTGTCTGGCTCAGCATATACTCAGACGACTTCACAGGAGTTGTGGCCATTCGCTTGAGCAGCCCTTGATCGCGTTCCGTTGTCATCACCTGAGCTACCACCATGGTTAGGAATATCGCTGCGAATGCGAAGATGCCTGGCGCCATGTAATCCCACTGTGTTAGAGTGCTCGACGTGATTAGCGCAGGACTTCCAATTTCCACTGGAAGCTGAAGTGATCCAGCCGCTTCTCCGAACATTGTCACAATAACAACCTGTTGCAGCAGGGGTGGAATCGTGGCACTTGCAATCATTGAACCGCTATCCACATAGAGTCCAACCGTAGAGTTCAGCCAAGATGATCCGTTGAATGGCGAAAGCCAGTAGGAATGACAACTGTCGCCAAAGCCCTCTGGGATAACAACTAATGCGTCAAGACTTCCATCAATCAGTTGTTCTTGACCGGTTTCGTTGTTATCGAAGTGAATAACAACAGTCGCGTTCACATCAGTGAGATTACCGATGAGGTTCTGGCTCCATTCAGGATGATTCCCGTTGGAATCCATATTCACAACACCGATGTCGAAGCTTGTCTGCCCGCCGGTGCCGATTCCACCAAAGGCAGCACCGAAGGCAATAGTCACCATCAGTGGAAAGAGTAGCAGCAGGAAGAGCAAGGCTGGTTCTCTTACTGTTCTCTTTAGGTCCTTCTTGATGAGAGCGAAGATTCTCTGTGTATTCATGACTATACCTCCTCCCTGAGTCGCCTGCCAGTGAGCTTGATGAAGACCTCCTCGAGGTTGGATGCATCATGCTCTTTCATCAGTTCAGCTGGCGACCCCAATGCGATTAGCTTTCCCTCATCGATTATCGCCACTCTGTCACAGAGTTCCTCAGCCTCTTCCATGTAGTGGGTTGTTAGGATTACTGCTTTCCCGTTGGCCTTCAACTCACGGATGAAGTCCCATACAGCGCGACGAGAAACAGGATCCATTGCTACGGTTGGTTCATCAAGCAAAGCAACATTCGGGTCATTGACGAGTGCCATTGCCATGCTCACTCTTCGAATCATGCCACCGCTGTATTCACCGGCTCTCCTGTCAGCGTGGTCTTCCATGCCAATCTTCTCAATTAGCATTTGGACTCGTTCCTTGAGTGCTTTGCCTGACAGTCCGTGGAATTGTCCGTAGATCTCTATGTTCTCTCGACCTGTAAGGTGAGGATAGAACGCTGGCTGCTGTGGGCACATCCCTATCAGTTCCCGCACTCGTTCTGGATCATCTTCTACATTGAATCCCCCCACGAATGCGGAACCCTCTGTTGGGTCAAGCAATGTGCACAGTATGTTGATGGCCGTGGACTTTCCAGCGCCATTTGGTCCTAGGACACCGAAAAGCTCACCCCATGTAATCTCTAGGCTGAGTCCGTCAACTGCAGTAACGGTTTCGAACCTCTTAGTCAAGTCCCGTATTGTAATTGCAGGTTCAGACATTGTATTTCACGAGTATAACATGGAATCAAAGGAATATAAGACGTGGACACTGCTTGAATGACAACCTACTTTGCGGCGCACCCTATTTTCAAGTCCACGGACTATTCATTATCAGGCTTCGAAATTGAGAATTCCTCAAGTTCGGATGCATCGATTTGTTACCTGTTCATAAGAATCACAATTCATTCAATTGGACCAGCCTTCTGGTCTTTATCAACAGCCAATGTGACCAGCTCTCTCATTCGAAGAATCTGTGCTCGCACTTTTTCAGATCCTTCTTGTGTAATTGACACAATGGTAGTTGGCTTGAGTTCTACAAAATGCTTTGAAATGCGAACGTAACCTAGCTTGGACAATTTCCTAAGATGACTTGATAGGTTCCCCGAAGTCAAGCCCAATGTCTTCTGTAATCTTGTGAACTGAGCCTTCTGTGTGAAATAGAGATAGACAAGGATAGAGAGTCTTGCTGGAACGAAAATGTCGCGATCTTCTTCCATCAGGCCAACCAATGCGGTCAGAAGATCTCCATCCATGGTCACGTTCATTCACTTCCAGACGAATCAAGCAGGATTTTTTCAGCTGAAATCATCATGTAAATGCCTAACGAGTAGATTGTACCCATATCAAAGAGTATCAGCAAGAAATAGCCAAGGCTGGGGAATAACACTATTGGTACTATGCTGACTAAAACGACGACCGCAAAGACGAGATGTTCTAGTGCAAATGCAGATTGATCGGAACTTCTTTTCGCATCAATGTAATTAGCCAAGCTCCCAGTACCTACCATCATCTGCAGTAGGGGTGGGAATAATTCTGGTATTCCTGTGCCAAACGTATGCCATGCAAGGATGACAATGAGTGGTGTTATAATTCCCCAAGTGACTTTAACTATAGTGCTCGTTTTTTCTTCTGGTTCTTTTCTCGGGTATGACCTGGTTATTGGACTAACAAGTCGAAAGGCTATGAACCACGCGATAAACAGACTACAGCCAACGAAGATCATTGCTACTGTAAGACTGTCCATGATAGGATCAATGAACACCATTATGGACAATAGTAGTAATGTTGCAAGAGAGAGTCCTCCCCCTATCAGGATATACACCAATCCAGCTATTCTTCGTGCAACAACTTGAGGATACTTATCTACGATATGTGTAAGTGCAAGAAACTGTTTTGCCTGCTCTCTGAGGTCATCCCGGGACATTTCCTCATCTTTCTCTTCTATCTCTTCATGGCTCAAATTCACGACCATCCTTCTTTGACTATACTCACAATGGAGAAGTTCGATTGTAGGACACTCAAATGTTACGGTAACGTTCGTACCTTCATATATATTAGTTCAATCGATTGGCTCGAGAGTCGCTAGGTGTGTTTTTTGAATGGCCACAGACTCTGACATTGATGGCAAAGACAAACTATACACCAATCCTCGTGTTATGATATTGGCAATAGATGCTTTGCTGATAATGCTGGGCTTTGGTATTGTTGCCCCCTCAATGGCATACTTTCTGATCGCACTGGAAGGTGGATTGACTCAGGCTCCTGGTCCGAATTACATTGTTCCAGCCACCATA
>JAUVHR010000055.1 GCA_030593165.1 Candidatus Thorarchaeota archaeon | reverse complement strand
TTCGTCCTCTGTAGTTTCCTCTGCGAGCTGTGAACCTGATGTTCTTCAGTCTGCCGAGTGCTACATGGAGGATGTAATTCTCTGAGAGCTCTGCTATGTAGTCAAGGAGCTGCCTTACAAGGACCCTGTCGTACTCACGGGCAACATTCTCTCGCTTGCCCCTCATCCGCCTCAGTCTGAGCGCAATCCTGTCAGAGGGAAGCCCGCTGTTACGGCGAGTGTCCATCTCATGTTGAAGGTCAGCCACCCGGCCATCGAGTTGTCTGAGAATCTTCACCTTGTCCCTCTGAATAAAGTAGCGGGTTTCTCGCACTTTCTCAGGAGTGACAAGGGTCGCACATGCGGCCTTCTCAATCCCGAGGTCAATTCCAAGGACAGCAGGTGGTCTCTCAAGATTGGGCTCGGCGGTTTCCGTAGTAATATCAACTCTCACCGCGAAGGTCGCCCACCACTTACAATGCCTATCCGTGAAGATCTGAAGAGCCTTGACATCGCCGCGTGCAAACTGGTTCAGATGGAATGGTGAGGTCTTGAGAGGAATGAGAAGTCTATCATGAGTTCTCCTCCCTTCCGGAGCAGAGTCTAGAGAGTCACGTAAGTCCAACCACCATTTAGCAGATGAAGCTCGTTTCTCAATAAGCTTGAACCTCTGCGAGAAGACCCACCTTGGAATCCTTCGAGTACCATTAATCTCACAGGGACGAGATGCCTTTCGACCCTTCTTCTCTCTCAGCTTCAAGTAACTCTCATAGAGTGCAACTGCGGTCTGCCTGCACTCTTGAAGTTCGTTGAAAGAAACACGACGAAACCGGACCTTGAAGTCATGCTCGACTGTTGCTCTCTGGTTGTGACCTGACTTCACCTTGAGCGCCGTCATGGTCAATCGGTCAAGGGCTCCGTCGTCAATCCTTGTCTTTTTGCGACCTGTCAACAACTCGTCTTCATGTTGCTCAATCACACCTAGGAAGGAACGAATCACTCTTGCGTCCCGACCTACAATCTGCCTAAGTCTTTGCTTAGACCTATCAGTCATTGTGTCCCATTTGATAGGAACCTTGACCGCGATTGTGACACCTTTGGACCGAGCCATCGCCTTCACCTGACTATTTAAAGTTCTGACCCGTTTCTGGCCAGTTGAGTTCACTCCCCTTCTTGTCCCGAAGAGGGCTTTTGAACTCGTACATTCATTATTAGTGAACTATTTAAGGTTATTAAGGTAATAACACAATTAGGTTTTTGATATACATGAGATTGCACGAAATATGGTTTCAATACGATAATTTGAATCAACTGAGTATTCAGTCACCCGCAACAGGAGGAGATAAATATCCTAACGCACATAACGTTAGTAATGGCTCGAAAACGAGGAAGGCCAAAGAGGCCCATACCTAGACACCCCAACTGGGTGATTGTTACTGCCATTCAGAGAGGGCTCTCAGCCACGGTTGATTTGCAGAGGGACATCAGAAACAAAGTGACCGATAGTCTGTATCATAGCTCAAGAGAGATCTTATTGGCAGCAAAAGATGTCTACCTTCAGACAAAGATGTTGGGAACACCAGACTTCTCCTACATTGCAAAGAGCGAACGCAATATCAGAAGCAATCTACTATCAATGCTGTCTGAGAATGCTGCCGCCTTTGGAAACACTGAGACCCACAGGGTGAAGTCATCTGATGAGACCGTTGGACCTTGGAATCTTCTCCTAAACATCTGTGGGGCCGCCTTTCGAGACTTCTCAATGAAGATGTTCCCGTTTCCAGAGCCTGAGTTCTTTGGCCTGAGAGTGAAGAATGTCGGTCAGACAAGAAGGAAGTTCAGGATTATGGGATATTCCGCCTCCTCTCATGCTCCCAAGGTTGAACTCGGCCATCCCGACCTTGCACCACTTGACTTCGTTGATGCCATTCGACACCACTTGGATTACCTGGCGACATACTGTTACATATTCGATGTGCCGCCTCTGGACACTGGAAGATACTGGAATCTCTACCAGCTTCGAGCTCGTGAGTACTTGGAGTACCTCTATACGGAACATGGCTTTGGCAGGGATGGCTTCAGGGTTGGAACTACAGCCATCCTCAAAGATATCAAGAGGGACATTAGATCGTACTATCATATTGGCAGACGCAATGTACAGACTGTAACAGATTCTTTCGAGGCAAGACAGCCATCATTCTCAGTGGACTTCTTCAATGAGCAGATAGTTGAGGCTGAAGCAGAGGGCTTCAACAGTCCAGCCTTGACCGAGCTGAAGAGAATCCACAAGGGAGGATGCGGTAAGACTCTGGACCTACCCAGCCTGAACGAAGAGGACGTCCAACACATACCCTGCCTGCGTAATAAGGATGTTCAATATATCTGGAAAAAGGCACTGAAGAAGAAGCAAAAAAAAGGTTCGCAGATACACAGATTGATAGCGCGTAGACAGGATCAACCATGGCGACTTGAGAGTGTGATACGCGATGGCGACTCACTAGTAAGTCCAGACGAATACATTCTGAGCTCTGAGATGTCATTGGACACTGACTTGGGAAAAGGAAAAGCTGACCTGATCCTCTTGAAAAGAGCATTTCATCCTGATGATATGACCATTCTGCATGTTCCTGTCATGGTCGTCGAGATCAAGACCAAACTCGGTCAATCTTGGGAGTTTGATCGTCGTCTGATTGAATCAATGTCAAGACTCTACGCAGGATTGGACCAACGTGTTGTCATAGACTCCAAACTCAGTGACAGAACGTTCAGCGATATGGAATGGACGGCAATACAGTCAGGCACTCCCAACGAAGACACTGTAGAACAAGTCCAAGCCTATTTGAGAGCGATTCAGAAGGTCTTCAACAGTGTCTCCAAGATTGACGACAGCGGACAGATGCTCTCAGCCACTCTGTTGATAGAGGCAACAGAGGACATGAACTTGCTTGCGAATATCATTCGACCATTAATTGTGAAGGTCTTTGAGAGATTGGAGAACAGAAGAGGAGAGATCGAGAGGACACTGTTTGAGCCAATCTTGATTGGAACCAAAACTAGGACATCAGTTGTAGTGCATGAGCAAGAATGGGAGGGAATGCAGTTCGACACATTGAAGGCTGCATCCTGGGTTCCAGTGTACAACCCTTTGGAAGGCGTGAATAGGAATGGACGTCGATTCATCCTATACTTGGATGAAGCATCCCCCACAGCTGCGGGAGACTCAGCCGCATGGATTGCTCGATACTATCATGGGTTGGAATTGATTCACGACCTAGTTACAGAAAATGACATTCATAATGTTGTCTGGTTCGATCTTGCTGACCACTTTGTGTCCTCACAACTTGCGGAAGCTAGACTGTTCTTGCAACCATATTCCTCACGCGAGATTGATGTTCATCGTGCACAACCAGAGCATATACGAGAGATGTTTGAGTCCTTCACAGTCAAGGGCTTGAGAAGGGACATTGACTCATTTCTTTTTGACAATGGTGAGCCGCCCACGTTAAAGCATCATGATGGCCTCACTTCAAAGTCAAGCCTGATCATTGTGAGTGGGTGGGATGACATTCAGGAAGCAACATCAGAACCACATAGAGATAGACTCAACGAGCTTCATTCGATTCTTCTCAAACAGATACCTAGAGATGAGAACACAATTGTAGTCTGGTTCGACTCTCCAGTCCCAGGAGAGACAAGTTCTATCGCATACAATACGAGAACACTTCTACCGTTCTACGGAAACTCGCCTCTAGCTGGGGAGGTCAGTGAGATAGTCTGGAATCTTCCTGTTGCTCCAGCAAGCGAGGTAGACCCGGACAAATGGCACCTCTCCGTCCTGCCCAATGCACCAATGTATGATGAACTCAGGATAATAATCGTGCATCATCTGAATGGTCTTCAGCTCAAGTTTGCATTAGTCCCACCACTTGGGGGCTGGTCGAAGAGATTCGTCAACCGCGGACGTGGTATTATATCCAGAACAGACCCAGAGATTGAGGCTGAGTTTGACCATGAGTTGAGGTTGAGAATGAAGGGGCTCGCTCTCACACTCATCCCATGGATCTCAAGACTGTGGTCATCCGTCCCAATCGACAGTGACCAATCAGGGTCAACAGTTGGAGATGTATTCAGTGAGATTTCTTCTGGCTATGACCAGATGGGCAGAGTCCAAGTTCCTGAAGGTGAAATTATGAAGGGATCCCCTGCAAGTGAGCCAACGCTGTTGCAGAGTCTTCGTTTTCGTCCACCAGAGACCAAGGATGGTAAGAGCTATGTGTCCACTGGGTCTGGACCCATCAACTCGCAGAGACTCTATCAAGGTCCCAGACATCTGAAGACAAAACGTCGGGGGGTCAACATCGTATCTGAGAGCGCTGTGGAACTCAGATACGGACTAAGACTGGAGTGTGAAGAACTAGGATATGATTGGATAGCACTCCAAGAGCCGAGAGCACCTCAAGGAATGATTCTGGGTCTATTCCCATTGCATGAGCAATCAAGTAAGGGCGGTCTAAGATGGTCACTCACAAGATTGGATCTTGTTCGAGAGATAGCCAAACAAATAACGAGGTTCAAGGTCGTAGAGGAGTTTGTTGTCTTGCGACAAGCTGCCATTGGTAATACCGAGAGTCAAGGTGCTGAGGTGTGGATAAGAGATACAAAGACGCAGTCCTGGAATAGAGCTGGGTTGCTCAATCATGTGAGGAGGTCATACTCTTCTCCTGCAGCCCTCAGAGCCTTCTCAATTGAGAGTGATGGAGGTTCACCGCCACAGAGCCACCCGGAGTTTCTTCAACCCACTCATCTGAAAGAGTCAGTACTGTCTGCTATCGAAGACTTCATTGACCGATTTCAAGAGACTGTCTATGCGAAGGTTGAGCTGAGAGAGAACAAAGGCGCCTGTACTGCAAGATTCGTTGATGCTGAGAATGGTGACCTGCTTCATGAGATTGCGACTGATTCAAATCCCGATCTAGTCAAGCTTCTTCGTTGGCCAATGACCACAGGTAGACCTCTGCATCTGAAACATGACCTCTCTGTGACATGGAATCCATTCCACGACTTCTCGAATGTTAGACCAGACATCGAGTACGGAGAGTTCGGTTTCCTCCAGCGCATAGTCACCAAGAATCTCTCTGAAGAGTCACCCGCTGTTCCTTCAGTGGTGAGTACTGCACTCAGAGAGCTGAGACCGTTTCACATAGAGATACGTCATGATTCAACCCTATGTCCTCTCACTGATGACCCTCGGGTTGGAATACATGGAGCGTGTTGGACCATTCATGCCTTGTCGGAGGAGAATCATGGTCTCTTATTCAGAGAGATAGACGGTGTCCCAATGTCTGACAAGGAGGTATATGGACATGTTGAGGCGCTTGTCCTGAAACTGGACAAGAGGAGACTGAAGATTGATTTCAACCATGGTCCTGATGAGAATGACCGGCTTGTCTTCAACGAGAGCGAGTTCATGCGCGAGTTGTCAGTGAGATATCGAAGCATTCCACTCCAGCGACTCTATGCCGGACATACTGCCAAAATAAAGTACGTCCGACGAGGGCTCACAGAGAAGTGAGTAGGGAGGGAGATCTCTAGGACGACCGTTGGCCCTCAATCAATCTGGTCTGATGAAACCTGTGATAATGTCGGACCTCTTCATCCTTTTCAAACTCCTCTAGCCCGAGATAAAAAGCTGTGATTATGGGCACAGTGAGATCATTCAGCGGGTCTATGGTTCCACCTTGAATGTCTTGATTGAACACCCCAAGTAGCTTCACCAGCGCTGATGGTAGAGGAATAGATGCTCTCATTGCGTCAATTGCCTCCTCAAAGAGCTGACACACATATCCCCAGAACCTAGTGTACATGCCTGTCGAGCCCGGGACCATGTGAATCTGTGTGGGAAATAGATAGAACTGGTGGTTGGCCATCTCCTCATTCCATTGCAGTTTCGTATAGGATTTGTCACAGTCCAAGTTCTGAATCTCATCCATGCAGAGATAGATTGCATATTGATGTTGAATGGTCTGTGGGTTCAGGACTTGTACATCAGACTCATCATCTATCTCTATGTCTGGATTCCAGTCAAGGTCGACAATAATGGGTCTGGGACTCATTAAATCGAGTGTCCGCTCACGGGCCTCTGGAGAAAGTTCCTTGGGGGTGAGAATATGTACATTATCAAACTCATCCATTTGGGTCCCAACAAGTTAGATACTCACACAACATCAGATAATCTTTTTTGGAGAACCCCTAATTCCTGCGGGGATACCACTCACCATCTTTTCATTGCTGATTTCAGTACCCGAAACTCATGGATATGCTTCCTCTGTGAACAACGAATACGTCTTCCTTGGGAAGAGCGAAACCGATAATACAGAGGTCAGTCATTCTGTATTGAAGGAACTCTCGACATCAATGGCTTGCATGGATATAAAGCGGAACTAGTTTCTAACAGACGAGCTTCCGAATATACCCATCAGAGGGATTCAGTGTTTGAAACATGGGAGTACGGTCGTGTAAGACAATAAACAGATTGTGTAGCGTTTGATTTCTCATAAGGGTGATGTTTATCCTGACAAAGGAATGATATCAAGAATCATCTCCAACCTGCTGGAACACATAAATCTATGCGCGAGCTTCTGTCATCAGTCCCTTCTGATGCTAGATTAGAGAATCTCTTTCTGAAGATGCAAGAGACTACAATGGATAACAACACAATTGCAGCGATGATGATTCCAGGGAGATGGTAGATCAGGATTTCATCTCGTGGTACTATTGAGTTCAGTGGGTCATATCCATATGCTACCTCCCATCCGTCTGGAATGCCATCACTATCACTATCCGAGTCATTTACCAGTGTGCCAGTCTGATACTCTAACAAGTTCGAGAGACCATCATTGTCCAGGTCCTCACTCGCATCATCAACCAGAGGATTCAGACCATTCTGTATCTCCCACAAGTCTGGCATAAAATCCTCGTCGGTGTCTACTTGACTGGGGTTCGTTCCATAGATATTGACTTCGCTAAAATCGGAGATGCCATCACCATCAGCATCCGTATTGGAGCTGTTGAATCGGTCAGTCCCTAAACCCTCTTCGAATCCGTCACTCCATCCATCGGAATCAGAATCAACCATGAAGTCGTTGTACCACGATTCCTGACTATCGGGGATGCCGTTGCCCTCAATGTCTGATTCGTGTGTGATAATGATTTCCAGACCAACAGATTTTGACCCATGATTGGAGATGCCAACGATGTGTGTTCCGTATTGTGAAGTTTCAAGACACAAGACTGAGATGTTTGCGGCACTGCTTAGAGTCGAGGAGTTACTTCCAATCATCTGGCCGCTGTCGTGCTCAAGAGTGAATCTCATAACCTCAGCATCTGACCAAGAGGCATAGACCGAGATATCAGACAGCATAGATACCTCAACAAACAGTTCTTTCGTATTGTCTGGGTTCACTGTTATACTATATCTAGAAGTCGTTGGTTGCCCAAATGACCTACTCAGAACGAAGGCGATACTTGCTCCCATGCTCGCGACCGTTCTTGCAGCAGATGAATAGTCATACGTAGGGTTGTCCCATGTATCGTTCTCCAAATGGTTAGCTGGATCATCTATACTACCTGTAAGGACAACGAGGCTCTTGTACCCTGCCCGTTCAAAGGAGTAATGGTCAGAGCGACGCCAGTAGCTTACCCAAGAGTGAGGGAGTGGGTGTACAAAGTTGTCTCCAAGATTGTTACCCATAACCCTTACCAGCTCAGCCCAATATTGGGCATCTTGAAAGATTGTGTCATTTCCACTTCTGTAGAGCGCCCATATCCTCTCAGATGGAGGTTCAACCTGGATCGGGAGTAACAGCATTTCAATGTTGATATGTACAAGGATGTCTCTCTTCTCCTCCATAAACATCACTGCAAACTCGTTGGAGCCATGCAGACCAGTTTCTTCTTCATTCCACAGACAGAAGAAGATGTCCAATGGCCATGAGTGTCCAGAGAGAACCCTTGCAAGCTCCAAGACGGCGGCAACTCCTGATGCATCATCGTTTGCCCCGGGGGACTCAGACACTGTGTCAAAGTGAGCTCCAATCATGACAACCGGTCCATTCGAACCTAGAGTCCCTGGTAGTCTTCCTATGACGGAGTCGAATTGGCCGAATATCTCCACCTCAATCGCACCCTGAGAGACCTCACTTAGCTTCGAGCCGATCCACAAGCGTGCCAGAGCATTCTCCTCGGAACCAGAGTGTCTAGACCCGTTCTCCGTTAGCTTGACCACGAATTGCTTGTACCTGACTTGAGAGACCGCGTCAAATACAGCTTTCGCTAGATCGGTGGCATGTATCATTTCAGTTTGTTCCTGATTTCGTGCTGATACAACAGAAGAGCTTGATGTCGAAATGTTCTGATATAGAAACCCATTACTTGTAGGAATAGCTGTCACTAGACAGACAACAAATATGGCCGCCATCCACGTACTGGGGCATTGTAAGGTCTTTTCATATGAGCCTTTGTACGATTTTCCCATTTCGATCTCCTAGTCCAACAGAAGGACCATTGTTTATCTGTTTACCGAATGAAATCACGGCTTGATGAATTCATCTTGAGTTACCCATCTATGAGCGCAATATTAGGGAAATCTATGACATAGTGATGATGATTGTCAATGAAACTGCAAGAACATAACACTCTACAATCGCTGTGCGTATCTTCCTACATGGTATGTAGAACCAGAGGTCAATGTAATTTTGCAATCCATTAGTGGCACTGAATACTAATGCTTCTGGTGACTATTGTAGTATCCATATCGAAGTCAGTTAGTCCATGAGTTTCTCTGAAAATGCAAAAACAGACTCATATTTGTGTGAATAGGAACATAAGCTAGTATATGGACCTATGAATCACTTACACAATGATATCAGTCTGGTGTTGAATATGTTTCAGCAACGAACAGGTAGGTCGATACTTGTTGTTCTTGTGTTCGTTCTGCTAATGCAAAACACAGTTGTACTCAATACATACTCACACACAATGCATGTGGACCTAGAAGTGGCTTCGACTAGTGAATATGTTCCCTCCAACTTGACACCTCACGAACCGATAGAGATCCTCAGTGATGACGACTTCATCTCTCAGGGTTGGCCGGGCAACGGAACGTGGGATGACCCTTACTTGATTGAAGGTCTGAACATCACAGGTCATGATATTTCTGCAGTGAGGATAATCAATGTGACAAGACCTTTCATAATCAGGAACTGCTCCATGCAGGTTGAGAACGAGGGTCTGAATGCTGTATACTGGGAACATGTGTCCAACGGATGGATTGTTTCATCGTTCATAAGCGGAGGTCTCTGGGGTCTCCGAGTTAGATACAGCTCAAATATTGGAGTGAACGACAGTCATCTATTCAAAAATGACAGAGGAGCTTGGCTTGATCAGGTTCAGAACGTATCACTCTCTCAGAACTTAGTTACAGAGAACTCCTTTGCGGGCATATTTCTGCTGTCTGTTTCAAGCAGTAGAATTGCAGACAATCTCTTCCACGATAACTACTGCGGAATCGGAGCGTTGGGAGCTCAGGACTCTTTGATCTCAGACAATGAATTTGTTAATGGTGTAGTGGGGGTCTATTTTGAACCTGGCGGAATGAACTTCAGTATCCGACATAATACATTTCGCAATATGAGTGCTGGAGTTGAGGCAGGTTCTTCTTTGGCATCCTGTTGTTCCTCACTCAGCAATGCCGCTAGTTACGACATACTCGCGCATAATGTCACTGACAACCACTTTGTCGAGTGCAAGATAGCGTTTGCAAACTTCTTTGGAAATCCTCTTCTCTTCAGTGATAACCTCATTGAACGGTGTGGAGTTGGCATAGTTATCAGCTACACTGAGAGAAATCTAGCTATGAACAATACCATTACAGATAGTACTGAGTATGGCATTTATGTTGAAGATGCAGACCACAATACTTTCTATGGTAATATAATCATGAACAGTGGAATATCAAATGCATATGATCGTGGGAGTTCCAATAGATGGGACAACGGCGTTGATCGTGGCAATTTCTGGAGTGATTACAATGGAACTGACACATACAACATCCCCGGGAGAGCTCGTAGTGTGGATAGGTGGCCCGAGAGAGTTGGTCCTCCCTATTTGCACATAGAAAACGAGACAGATATCATTGCGGGGCCGGATGCAGTACTGATCTGGAAGGCGTACGATGCGGACCCACTGAGTTATGAGATCTACATGGATGATGAATTGATAGAGTCAGGTGTGTGGGATGGCTTCGGCCTTACCCTGCCCCTGAATGAGTTGGAACCCGGAACATACAATTTCTGTGCCATTGTGACGGATATGGAAGAGAATAGTAGCAGTGCCTCTGTCCTTGTGCATTTGGTCTCACAATGGAGTGACTGGTTCTTTCCATCAATCGGCGCTGTAACCGCAATCATAGTAATAGTGGGTGTGCTCTTTGTCAGAAAACGAAGTGTCCGTCAAGTCAACTGATTGCCAAGTCCTTTCTTTGTAAGGTTGTTGAATCCGAGTTAGTAGGAGTAATGCTGACACATTCACCAGCAGGACCTGATTTCTTAGGTCCGTATGGTGATGCCGCCCCACAGAGTTGATCAAAGAACTCATCTATCATCGTTGAACTAGTCATGGTGCATCTTCCCAATTCCTGATTGTCTAGGTCTTCGTGATACTATCATTACAGCTGCAACTAATTCGATAACAAGGATGGACGCCCAGAACAATGACTGGACTGATAGTGAGTAATCAATAAAACCGGGCTGGGTTTCATCTCCTATTGGCATATCAGTACTAAGAACTGTGACTAGAATTGTGTCAGTTGCAGACAGTCCACCACGTTCGTAGACTACAATTCTGTACGAATAGACACCAGTATCAAGACCAGTCACATCGATTGCTATCTGTGAGCCATTCCACTCATTGACTTCAACAAGTGAGTCGTTCCTGAAGACTTCATAATGACTAGGACTGATTGCTGATGGATTCCAAGTAATCTGAATATCAGTATCTCCAAGTTGATACGCTATATCAGGGGGACTGCTCAAAGAAGGGGTTGCATTACGTATTGCATCAAATGCAAGTGGAAAATGGTCCATGCTGCCAGCGGATCCTGGGATTACATAGTCCCCATCCTGATTGTGGTCGTCCCAATAGTTCCCAATATTTATTCCGTCATCCCACTGATTTTCGTGTCCATTGTCCCTCGCATTTCCGCCCTCATTCTCTGCTAACCTGTTATCGTAGACCAAGTTGTTCGACGAATCGGGTGTGAACTCGATTCCTAGGTGTCCATTTAGCCGAACCAGATTTCGTTTCACAAGAAGAGATTCAGATGACTTGATGCGGAATCCTGAGAGTCTGTTTGATACAACATCATTATCATCAATCGTACAGTTGACACAGTTGTTAATGATAAGGCCAGAGAGATGATTTCTGAAGACAGAGTTCTGCATAATTGTACAATTCGATGCAGACATACCTATTCCAGACCAATAATTATCACGAACTGTACTCGCCTGAACTGTGATGTTTTGTGATCGACAAAGGTCAATTCCATTTCCATTGAACTCAAAAGTGCTGTTATAGACTGTGCAATTTGTACTTGAGTGGAGTCGTAGACCATACCTTGCATTGTATTTCGAGAGAACACTTTCTATTCTACAGCTGTGACTTAGGATTACTTGAATACCCACAGTTGCTTCTGTAATCTGCCCATCGATGATGTCTAAATTACCACACTTGTACAAAAGAATCTGACCAAAATCATTGGGACTTATTGTAAAATTTCCTGTGTTCTTAAAGAAACCTACAGAATTGCCGTTGATTGTGTTGTTTTCGATGGTAGGAGGCCTTTGATATGCTACTAACGCACTTACAACAATACCCCCTGAGAGAAGGGTGTTATTGCAAATTCTACTACCATCTGAATAACTCAAATCAATGCAGCCGCCCTCACCCTTACAAGTAATGATGTTGTTCAGTATGCAACAGTCATGATCTTGTTCAAGTTCAACTCCGGCCCAGTAGTTATCTTCCAGATTACATTTTATCACACTACAATTTTCAGCCCAGGATAAGTCAACTCCCGCCCAGCCATTGTCCCTAATGTCACAATCCTCAATGGTACAATCATTTGACCGCCAGATACTAACTCCAGATAGAGAGCAATCTCCCACATATGTATCCACGATTGTGCAACCATCCGAATGAAAGACTATGATTCCGAATTCTACGTTTGTGATTACGCATGACTTGATTCTAGCGTGATTTGCCTTTTCAAGGTGGATTCCATGTTGTCCATTGTACGGAGAGGTGGCGAGAAGTACGCAATTGATGATAGAGTAGTAGACACTCACGTTAGAGATATCGATACAGGTCTGTTGGTCAGATTGGATTCTTAAATCCGCTATTGTGTATGGGTTGCTCTCACTTCCATTTCCAGACCATCCTTGAGATATGAAGTCCACATTGGATTGGATTAGAATCGGTTCGTGGTCTGAAACAAGAGATGCCTGATATGTAACTGGAGATTGATTTTGTGGATAATCATATGCTATTGGTGAAGCTAAGCTTAGGCTTAAGACCAAGAGAATGCCCGCCATCAAAGATAGGAGTGTGACCCATTTGTTTCTCAACCCAGCCACCGACTTGATTGAGCTAATGCATTGGATTACTAAAAGCGTTCTTGTGTACGATGTTTCACATGTGCGATATTCAATTTGAGGACTACCAACAAGCCTACTCTATTCCACAAACACCGCATGTTGAGAAGATCATACGAAAGATTGTGTTGGTTGTGTGTCCCTTGCGGTCATAAGAACACACAGGGCATCACGAAATGCGCGGAATGTGGGGGCACTCTCTGACTTCTGTCAACCTCTTTAT
>JAUVHR010000028.1 GCA_030593165.1 Candidatus Thorarchaeota archaeon | reverse complement strand
ATTCCAGGAGGCAGCTCGATACCACCCAGAAGAATCTGTGGGCTCATCAACAAGAACGAGATGGCGATAACCAGGAGAAAACGAATGGTCGAGCCAAGAATCGTTGACCCGATTACAAAGCCGCCTGATGGAGCTGATGCCTTGGCTGTCAGTTCATCGCGTGCATTTGGGTCGTTTGCTAGAAGCTCATCAACAAAGACCTGTAAGCGACGCACATCAGCAACTGCGTCAAGATTCTCAAGTGCATCTTGGCTGCCAATGACCTTCCGTTCGATTGCCTCACGTAAGAATGAGAATGCAGTCGCTCCAGAAGAACGACTCATCGCAGTCGTGCCAACTTTCTCGCCGCGTTCTATTGAATCCTGTTTTCTAGTGGCTTGTCTGAGTGCAAGAAGCTGTTTTTTCAGAGTCTCTTCGCGGTCCTCAACTGGCTTGCCAACAGAGGCGCTGTAGATCATCTGGTAGCTCACTTCAAGATAAGCAAACGAAACAAGTGCTAGTATCTGGAGATTGCTGGCCAAGAATAGGAAGAAATCAGTAGGAAGCTCTGAATAGGTGGGCAGTATGAGATCAGGAGAGAAGAAGGTGTTGAACACAGTCGCCACGACTAAAATCGCTTGGATTGAGATGAATGCGCCTCCTACGAACTTATGTTCCATCCTGACTAGAGACTGCAAGAAGAGGGCAACACCCACTCCTGCAAAGAGGAAGTAAAGGAACAGGAATGTATCAGTCTGAAGAATGCCGATAATGGTGATAAAGTCAGCACCGAACCTGACGAAAATCTGGCCAATATTAGTTGTGGGACCGGATACACCGTAAGGCTGCATGTACCAAAGCTTCAGTATGACAGTGTTGTATACCCATACGACTGCATCTGTGGCCGCACCCATTCCAAAGAATACTGATAAGAGACCGGTCATTATGAGCACAGCAAGGAAGAAGAATATGAGCGATAGTAGTCGATAGACTGTGACAACGAAGTTGTAGGGTGCAGTCCAATGCCAGACATCATTCACATCCATTGCGCTATAGATTAGATAGCACATGGCGATAAACGCTGCAGCAGAGAGTATGCGAAGTGTCCAGGTGACAACCTTCACAGCATCGCAACTCCCTTCTGTTTTGCTTGGTAGTACTGTTGCATTATCTTTGGTAGGAAGTCGGAAGGACCGACGTTGACCACGCCAATCCCGAACCGTGCAAGTGCACGAGAGATCTTTCTACGGCGCTCCCAGAGCTCCTCAGAAACAGCCTCAGCTAGGACCTTCTCAACCGGTCCAAATTGTCCAACTGGTGCCTCAAACCAAGGTCCGAATGGACTGACCACTGTAGCCTTGTGACCATTCGCGATTAATGTCTTCATGGCGTTTAGAAGAGGTGCGGGAGACTCTTCAAGGTCAGCGAGCCAGATGAAGAACGTTCTTTTTCGGGTACGTGAGGTGACATACTCAATTGCAGCCTCAAAGTTGCTCCAGCCCTTAGGTTCAGCTATAGCAAGGGCTTCGAGGATATTATACATGTGGTTGGGACGTGTGGACGGTGGAACATAGGCGTGAACCTTATCAGAAAAGACGCAAGTACCAACAAGGTCTTTCCGTTCAAGGCCCATGTGAGTCAAGAGTACCGCCGCGCGAATTGCGTACTCCAGCTTCGTATTCTCAGGGTAACCATTACCCATGCTACCGCTCGCGTCAACCATGCATACTATCTGTACGTTCTTCTCCATCTCATACTGCCGGACTACCATGTCGCCACGCCTTGCGCTGCTCTTCCAGTCAATCAGTCTGAATGAATCCCCTGAAACATATTCTCGGAATCCAGCGAAGTCTGTCCCCATGCCAATTACCTTTGTGCGGTGGGCGCCGAACATGTGACCTAGCTGGCGCTGCTTGCTTAACGCCTGAAGTCTGCGGACGTCCTTCCATGTTGGATACACAAGAATCTCTGTGGGAGCCTTGAGAGTTCGCTTGTAGTAGTGTAGACCCAAGCGGTCACGCATTATTACTTCGGTGGGCCCAAGTTCATAGTGACCTCGCATTCTTGCCTGCAGAATATAGGAGAAAGTCATACTTCGCCCAGGTTCTAGGCGAGTGGCCATATAGTTCTCTCCGATGGCTAGGACCCAAGTTTCTGGGTATTGATCCCAACATTCGATGAAGTCAAAATGTCTACGAGATGCGTTCTTGATTGTGACACGGACACGCAGAAAATCACCTGAGAAGACTTTTACCTTGTCAACCTGCCGATTAACTTCTATTCCAGCCATATTGGCTGTCAACGCGAAGAGGGGCAGAGTTGCAACTAGACCGACAATCAGGTACACTCCCATAACAACGAGATACCAATTCACAAAGGAGAATCCACTCGTCAGTAGGAGAATACCCGCGAATGCGACGACAAAGCCTCTCTGTGTGATCACTTCATATCTTCTCCATGGTCCGGGTTTAGTCTACATACGCATCTTCATCTATCTAGGACAGTCTACCTCTCCAAGCACCTTGGTTATCACACGTTCGACCGTGAGACCTTCCAGCTCCGCTTCAGGCTTCAGTATCAGCCTGTGGTTGAGTGTCTGGATTGTGAGCTTCCTCACATCCTCTGGAACAACGTAGTCCCGTCCGTGCATTGCAGCCCGTGTCTTTGATGCGTTCATCAGTACCAGAGATGCACGCGGAGAGCCGCCCAGCAGTATCGTGGGGTCGCTACGAGTTCGGACTATGATGTCTCGAATGTAACTGATAATATCCTCCTCAAGATAGACCGTGCTGCACGTCTGTTGCATTCGGAGGAGATTGTCAGGGTCTACGAGAACGCGGAGATCAGTAGCCTCGCCCATGTGCTTCCTTCGAACAATCTCGGCCTCTTCGTTACTAGTCGGGTAGTCCAGAATCAGCCTGAACATGAATCTGTCAAGCTGTGCCTCCGGTAAGGGGTAAGTGCCTTCCTGTTCCACGGGGTTCTGCGTCGCAATTATCAGGAAGGGTTTAGGAAGCGGTCTAGTGACTCCCTCAGTAGAGACTTGTCGTTCCTCCATTACCTCAAGTAGAGCACTCTGCGATTTTGGAGGGGCGCGGTTTATCTCATCAGCCAGGACCAAGTTCGCGAACACGGGCCCCTTTCGGAACCAGAACTCGCCAGTCCGTTGATTGAAAACGTTACTGCCCAAGAGATCAGCAGGTAGAATGTCTACTGTCAGTTGGATTCGTTTGAATTCGCAACCAAGTATGGATGCAAACGTACGAGCCATGTACGTCTTTGCCAGTCCGGGAACTCCCTCAAGCACGACGTGGCCGTTCGAGAGAAAGGCAATAAGAACATCTCTTAGAATGTCTATCTTACCGACGATGATTCGTCCGCACTCTCGAATGATGTCCGACGTGATGTCATGGACATCCTGAATGGACATTGGCGCCACTGCCTTTGGTGTTTTTTTGCTGGCTTCTTCTGTTGTCATTTAGTAATGTTCACCTCACTTTGTATCAATCAGTAATGTCTGAATGTTTCGAATGAAGAAGAAGAGATTCATCATCTCATCCTCTTTGACCTTCATTGATGGATTTGAGGAGATCTCTTCAATTCGAGCGATTGTCTTGAAGAAGGCTCCCTCTTTCAAACTGGGGTCCTTGTACTTTACAAGATCCCAAACCTTACGTTTGTCGTACTGTGTCCATGCATGTTTCTTCTGGAGACCCCGTCTGAGTTTCCTATACAGCATCTTCACTACTCGGGCGTAGTTTCCTTCAGTTCTATAGTACGTCATCCGCTCACTGAAGTAGGTCTGGCCTCTACGCATGAACACGTCTGAAACGCTTTTGACCTCGGGCTTCTTCATGTCTGGAAGGTACTTCTTGATGCCAATAACAGTGGTTAGTGGATAAATCGGAGCAATGAATGGATTGGTGGTCATCCATAGTGCTCGGCCCAAGAAGAGACCAAAATACAATTCGGCCGAGCTCCAAGGCACGGCCAGAAGCTGTTCACAGAAGAGTATAGGAATATCTCTATCCCCATTTGTAAGCCAGTCAACAAGGTTTCGCCCAAACTGTACGTTTCCTGGGAAATTATCCCACATGTCGTTAATGAATGCGCTCGGATCACTCATTGCCACAAGACGAGCACCGCCCATCTCAACGGCACCAGCAACTGGTAGGCGTCCAGCCCACTCGTCCTCATCAGGCTCGGGATTTGCGGAATCCACATCTGTTTCACACCATGCCCGTATGGTGCTCCACGCAGCACCTGCGGCTCCTAGGAGACAGTTGGGGCTGAGTGTGGATGCCCAGTTCAGATGTAGGCCACCCAGACCGGCAACGCCTTGGCTAAGTGCACCGTCGTCCAGACCACCATCGAAATCCATGATTACTGGAAGTCTTGGGCTAAGATGATACGAGTCTAGGTCGTAGAGCACGCCTCCTGTGAATGAGATAAACCCGTCAACTTGGAACGCAGCCAATTGGGCACCTCCAAACAGATCTAGGAGGAAGTCATTGAATAGCATGAAAGATCTATTGGCAGCTCCAAAGTCGTCGGCTATCAGTACGCTGCCTCCGAGCGCCATATGTTGTGTTATCGTGAATATTGCGTCCACGCTGAAGTCTCTTATTGGACCCATCACGACCAGTACAGCACTGCCGTTATAGCGTGATATCACACTCATTGAGGCCTGAATGGATTCTGCCGTATAGCCGCGTGATTCTATATCGGATCTGAAATGACTGAGACCTGATGTGTCGTCATTGTATATGCTGAAGTCCTGTGTGTAAGCTCCGCCAAATCCAAAGACTGAGTTTCCAACAAGGAACCCCATGGGAAGCCACGACAAGATGAATATAACGACTTGGAGGGTCTCTTTCCAGCCCATACAAACTCACCGACTAAGTTACCGGGGTAATCACTTTGCTTCCCTCTATCCTCGGATAGATATCAGTGAATATCTTGATCGCAAGCTCATATCGTTCACGACTGATCTCGTGATCAGAGAATCTTGCCTCCTCATAGGTCTGGACAAACTCCTCGATTGTCGCTGCATCCAAGGGGAGGGACTTCAATACACGTTCCAAGTACTCGCGGGCGGTCTCGGAAGGTAGCCGCTCAGAACCCATCTTCATTCCGCACATTTGTTCGAACGTACGATACGCCAGCGTGATAGCTTCACTATACTTGCCGGCATCCGCTAGCTTCTTGATGTTCCGAAGCTTGGCAGGGATATCGACCCCGGTTGTTGAAACCGTAGGATGGAACATCCCTTTAACGAAGTAGAGGTAGAGCAGTACAACCACTATCGCGCTTGCGAGCGCGATTAATGGTACAAGCTGTTCTAATTGCATGTCAATACCACCATATGTTATACGAACTGTAACAAGGCCAAAGTCGGTATCACCAACAGAGACCCGATAATCGAAATGTCCTTCCTCGTTGTAGACTGGAAGGCCTGTATATCTATACTCGCCTGAGGTGCCAGTAACAAGGGAAACTGTTCTAGTCCCGTTCAGGCTAATGGTCAGAGCACGTCCAACTATTGGTTGTCCATTCTCTGCAACTGGGGCATCCAATAGCTGCCCAGTTAGAGTCAATTCCTCGCCCGGAAGTATCGTCCGGGGAGTCGTATCCAAGAGATAAATGTCAGTAAAGATGTGAATGAGGTCAGTCGTTTCAGCTTGTGATGCCTCGTAATAGCCAGCACCACCATATATGAGTTCCAGAATGTAGTCCCCTCTCTCTGTCACAGATGCAGGAATTGTGAAGGTCCACGTTATGGGCCCTGCTGTGGTCACAGAGAGCGTATCAATCCAAGTTCCATTCAGATAGAATGACAAGGAGGAGGGATACAACTGGCCGCCTTGGTCATCAATCAGCTGGAATTGAGCACTGAAATCTTCGCCGGGCATAGCATCAGTTCTCTGAATGAAGGTGATTGAGAGAGCAGTCGCAATGTGAAACTCGATGGACCATGAATCGGGAGGACCACTCAAATTATAGAAATTCCCGGGAGGAACATCGACACTAATCACGTGTGAGCCACCGGTGTAAAAGCCTGGAATGTCGAGACGTATCTGGAATGTGCCGTCGGTTCCCGAACTGCCAGTAGTTTCCTCGAAACCATCAATTGTTACACTCAGCGGCACGTTGCCTACGGGTCCGTTGCCATTGTCCACAGTTCCTGACACCCAGATCCAATCCTCTCCACGCACAACCACACTTACGGGGGAATCATCAAGCGAAAGCATGACTGAGTCCCAGACATCCTCATTGAAGTGAGGATCTGACTCTGCAGTGTCGAAGACATCAGATGGGCGTGCGAACTGAACATAGAACTCAACAGGTCCCAATGTTTCAGTCCAATCAACAACATACGAGAGTGTAAATGCGCCTTGAGATGCATCAACTACAATCGTCGAATCGACTGAGATTCCATCCCAAATCAGTTCGACTGTGTACCCAACCATGGCTGAGCCGTTGACTCCAAAGGTGAGATTCCCTTGGACTGTGACTGTGTTTCCTCGATAGACTGGTGTGGAATAGGTTCCGATTGTATTCAAATCTACGGGGACCCTTCGAATGTCAGTTGCAGATGTGCCAGAGCTGCTACCGACTATGTACGTCTGAGTTGGTGTACAAGATACCCAAAAATCAACAAAGCCCAACGGGGTTGTGGCGTCCAATCTGAAAATGTACTCATAATAGCCATTCGCATCAGTAAATGTAGAGAAGATTGAACTGACGTCATGATCCCAGAATATCTCCACTGGCGCAAATGCGAATGCAGAACCATTACCCAATCTGAGAACTCCCGAGATGTTCAGACTTCCATCCAGATAGACGATGTCCGGGTCAACATCAAATACGGACCAGTCGAGCAACACAGCAGCAATGTTAATACCAATAGTTGGAGTACTGTAGTTCTCAATCCAATTGACACCCGACATGTATGATACTGAAACGGTATATGACCCAGGAGCTGTGCCCTCAGGGATTTGCCATCTGTATATGAACGATCCATCTGACCTTGTGAAGTTGACTGCGATCTCTGTTGAGTCTAGTAGGAATCGTACTGATGCATTACCAAATGGATATGGACCGGGAATCATATAATTCAGTGTCCCAGTGAATGTGATAGTATCAAGAATCTCATAGCTGAAGACTCCACCTATGTTGAAACTGGTAATATCTGTGGCCCACCTACTCAGTGTAACAGATTGTCCGACTGATGAATCGGCGAGGATGGTGTCGTTTCCAGCATATGTACCGTAGACCTCAATTGACAGAATCACGTCATTGTCCATTCCAGAGTATGTGAACTCAATGTGTCCTGTTGAGTTCGTGTAACGTGTGTCTATGGGCACAGTTGTGCCATTTAGATAGTCCCACCAGATTGTCACGGAAGCATTTCGTATTGCAGACATGTTATGTGAGAATACCAGCATTGCAGTGAATGTTATTGTCTCATTAAGGTAGAGGTTATTTGGACTTGGGATGACAGTAAAGATGCTCACGTACTTCTCAAGAGAGATAGCGACATCGCTCGAATTCGCATTGTCCCACATGGGATTGGTGTTGGTGAAGGCCGCCCATATCGTGGCGGTTCCCTCTCGGTCCTTGGGGAGTGAAACATTGTAGTAGAAGTCATAGTGACCAGAACTGTTTGTCCTAGGACCATCAAAGTAGACCTCTGTCCCATTATCCCACCTCCAATAGATTCTGATTGGCCAATTATCTATTGGTGTGCCGTTAGTGGTGAATGTCAGTATTCCCCAGATGTGAATCACTTCGTCTAGATAATGTGTCAGGCCTCCAACCGCTGAGGCCGTCAGCGTGAAATCATATCGATCTACGCTAATTGGCTGGGTCACAGATCTAGTGTTGTTCCACATCTGGTTTGTAGTGTTGAATTTGGCCCAGATATCAATGGGACCAGAACTATCCTTGCCAAGAGAGAAGTTGTAATAGAAATCAAAGAGCCCAGTGGCGTCCGTGTAGTAGGGACCGTACTCGTAGATTGACCCATTGGACCATGAAACCCAGATGGTTTGATCAGCAAGCGGAGTACTATTATCATGGTATATCAGGTTGCCCCACACATGTACGACCTCGTCTAAGTGGAAAGACGTCCCATTGGTGAAAAGGGTCAGGTCAAATAGGTACTTTATCAGCGAAACAGAACGGTTCGAAGACTGTGCATTCTCCCATAGAAGTGGGTTCGAGCTGGAATAGCTTGCCCATAGATAGACAGCTCCCAGCATGTCATTCATAGTGAGATTGTACTGGAAGTAGAATCCGCCTGTGTTGTTTGTTGTCTTAAAGGAGATCAGATGGTGAGTAGAATTTCGATAGTGGACAGCAATTGTTTCCCCAACTGCTGGCACACTGCCCTCATCGAAGATTAGAGTGCCTGTGAATACAATGACCTCATCAAGGTGAGCGTCGGGCGGATCTGTTGAAGATAGTGTAAGCTGATACAGTTGAACATATATCATGATTGCAGACGTCGTGTTTGTGATTAGACGGTCCAGTGAGGTGTAATTGGCCGTTACAGTTACAGTGACGTCGGAGTCTTTGCCCGTAGAGAATACATAGGTGTAGTTGAACCAACCTGTGGCATTTGTGATAACTGAAGTTGTGGGAACTGGAATTGTGCCATTATTCCATTCAATGTATACTGTCACACCAGCGAGAGGAGTACCGTTATCAAGTTTCAGCTGACCCCAGATGTAAGCAGTTTCATTGAGATGATAGTAGGTGCTGTTTGAGTAAAGGTCAATTATGGCCTCATAGGGTGTTACATTCAACATAAGGGACTGTGACTGGTTACTGGCAAATGCCGGTGAAGGTGAAACAAACTCGGCATATATCGGGAAAAGAGCAAACTCATGGTCATATGGTACAGGATATTCCAAGACGTATTGTCCGTCTATTATTGATGTAGTGACCGGGCCTATGTTCACTCCCCACCAATAGATGTCCACAGTAACACCCCTAAGTAATTCCCCACCCCTCTCAGGAAAAGTTACGTTGCCTGTAATCGTCACATTCTGAAGAGGATGAACTGGATTCACATCGACATCGATGCTGACAATGACATCCCATTTCTTCACTGTGATTGTCATGTTTCCAGAGTTAGAGGGGTTCCACACAGGATCACCTGGAAACTCTGCCCAATAGGTCACTGAACCTTCGTAACCCGCAGGAACCGTGTAATTGAACTCGTAGTAACCTCCGGCCGTAGTGTTCACAGAACCAATCTTCATGGCAGGAGATGTGCCGTTGTACCAGTAAATGTCCACAGTTTGGTCAACTAGGCCAGATCCATTGGCCTGAATGGTCAGCCAACCCCAAATAGTGATGTTCTCCTGAATATGTACCACCTGTGGGAATGCAGGATTCGAGTCGATTGTGATATTCGTAGCACCACTGAGAATTGTGACTAGAATACTGCTTGAATTGCCAGTAACTAGTGGCATTGTGGAAATCCAACTCACAGACGCATTGTATGTGCCAGCAGGATAGTCTGCTGCGGGCGTGTAAGTTGATACAAAATTGCCAAAGCTATCAGTTGTTGCTGAGTTGACCAGAGTTCCGTTGAAGTAGATACTAATTGTTTCAGTGTCAAGGGGTGTACCGTTCAGAAGAGTTGCTGTACCCGAATAGGTCAGGATAGTGCCTCCGTATGTGGGATTCGGACTGACTGTGAAAGTGAAACCAACTGTGCCCCATACTTCGACCGTGGACCTATCAGCAGATTCTCCAGGAGTAATTAACGGAAAGCCATACTCGTCGTATTCTCCCGCATATACTGCCCAGACCTCATGTTGGCCTAAGCTCATCCATGGTAACGCAGGATTTACAATGACTGGCAGTTCGTAGTACCCATCCGGGCCAATTGTGGCATTTCCAACGAATTCACCACCCCACATAATCTGGACCCACCTATTTGTGAGATCGTTTCCGTTCACAGGGTTACCGCCAACCATCATTACTCCACTCACGAGGACCGTGTCCTGCCAGTACGCGGTGTAGTTGTCAAGTCCCAGCCGTAGGTCGAGATCAACGATTCCGCTCAGCTCGAAAGCGGGAGCACTGGAGGGGGGTAAGGGTTGCATGGGATTGGCTTGGGCTACTGCATTGACAACTGTGAAGTTCGTCACTGTGAAGGACGAGGTCTGCCAAGTCGCACTGATGATGTGCGGCCCAACAGTGGCATCAAGTGGAAATTGGTATGTTATATTCGCTAAGGGGTAGAATGTTCCCATTTGGATTACTGCAGATCCTATGTCCATGTTGTCAGTAATGTCCCAGAACTGGATTATTTCAGGAGAATTTAGAGGAATACCTTCCACTAGAATCATTGAACTAACATTGAATGAAACACCAGTAAGCTCCCAAGGTATCAAATCGGACTTACCAACTAGCACTTGGACATCGCCCTGATTGGTATTACTGGGGTCTTCGGACTCCGGAAGCCCAAGCGGAACAACCTGAATCCATTCGCTGAAAGTGCCAGCGGGTATGAAGACCTCAACCCAGAACATCATGTGTCTGACCATGATAATCCTGCGACCATTGTCCTCCTCACCTATCGCATAGCCAGTCACCATCCGAGCGGGGATGTCCAATTGTCGCATGTAGACCGAGTATGCTGTGGCGAAGTCCATGGGAAGGCCACCACCCCTCTGTAGGAACCAGTGAGTCACTTCCTCACCAGACGCAGGACGGTCGGTCAGATTCAGAATCACCTGAAAGTTTGTTCGGAAGTACAAATCAACTGCAAGGGCTATCTCATATGCACTAGCAGTTGGGTTGTCAAATCGGGCAATGTCAGCAAGTACCTCAGGGGATAGAGTTACATCGGAGAGGTCCGTGTAGGGAATGGCAATTTCGGGGTGAGCTACAGAACCACGCTGTGCATTGCTCTGAATTGCGGCAAGATCCTGATTCTGGAAAGTCAAGTCGTAGCTTATCAGAACCATCTCATCAGAAGTGCCCTCAATTAGAGGACCAAAAAGAAGAGTCCCGTAGGGATCTGTTTGAAGAGTGTAAGAACGAAGCAATCCTGAGGGATAGCTCCGAAAAGAGTCGCTGATGACATTTATGCCCGGAAACAATGTCGGCAGCTCTAGCTGGTTCACACTGGCACCAGCTGATACGTTCATGTAGACAGTAAAGATAGTATTACCCCAAGACTCGGCCACGCTTCTGTCTATCAATGTCACATCTGTCTGCGAGTTTGGTAATGTCTTGTGCCACCCAGAGCCGTCATAATTGTCATATGAACTACTGCGCCAAAGCTGTGGAGGTTGTGATGGTTCAGCAATGAATAGGACGTTGTCTGAGAAGTTGAGGAGATCTAGGGGGAGTTCTTGGTCCAGAGGAAGATCTGTGTAGTTAATGTTATCAAACCAGTTCGTTCGTCCCCCTGCCCAATTGAGGTCTAGGTCCCAAGGCTCGACGTCATCTAGCTCCTCATGCGGAGCTTTATCATAAGGATAAACTAAATCACCTTGAATCAATGCGAAGCTCGCGAAAGCCCATACGACCATAACGACAAGGAACAGCGAACTGAAGAAGGCTGTTATGCTCATCCTCTTCTTTTTGTCGGTTGGCGTATCACTCAAACAAACGGACCTCGCAATTCTCAATGAAGATGGTGAAAGCTACATAAAGTAGTTGTATCTGTGACCCGTTCAAGATTAATCAATTAAAGCGTTTCTCGGATACGCCAGCCTGCAGTTTTTCGAGAGGATGCGCCCCAATACTAAGAAAATCTGTAAACAGACAAGAAAGTGACTTCAACAACATACCGGGAGCATATTCAATGATTTCAGAAGCAGAGATTGACGATTTTGTCAGAAAGAAAATGGATGCGGCAGGAACTGGAGCACACACCTATGACCATGTTAAAAGGGTCTATGCGATGGCCATTAGGATTGGAAAAGAACTCGGTGCCAACCTGAATGTGCTAGGCGCCGCAGCTCTGCTGCATGACATTGGACGACAACAGGAGGATGAAACGGGGGTGTCCCATTCCATTCTGTCAGGTGAGATGAGCATGGGATTCCTCTTGGGGATAGGGTTCAGTCAAGAGGATGTCGCACACATTGTGGAGGCAATCCGAACACATCGTTTCAGCGAGGCACTGACACCAACATCCCTCGAAGGTGAGATTCTCAGTGATGCTGATAAGCTAGACGCGATTGGCGCGATAGGTGTATTCAGAGCTATGGCTCGTGCTGAAAAGAAGGGTGTCGGGATTGAGGGATTCCTGAAACATGCAGATGAGAAGCTTCTCAAACTTCATGCCATGATGCATACGGAGGCTGCGTCCGTGATTGCTGCAGAACGCCATGAGATTCTTGAGAGATTCGTAGAGCATCTTCGTGACGAAGTGTCAGGTGCACTTTGACGGATTCTTCTCAAAAAGGAGCTCAAGTTGACTACTGTAATTCATAGGTGGCAGTTGGGTCTTTCGAAACGCCACAACTCACATAACTGAGGTGGCAGTTGGATAATCGGCTGGTGTCACCTTGTCTAGAGTCAGGTCCTACAAATGTGCAAAGTGTGGCAGTGAATACTCCGAGGATGATGTTCCTGCAAACGATGGCTGTGGCGGGAGAATCGACATCGAGTTCGATTTGGAATTGCTGAAGGATGTGATCACCAGGCAGTTATTGGAGCATCGGAAAGGTGGCCTGTGGAAGTATTTTGAACTGATGCCCCTCAGAAGAAGAGAGAGTATTGTGACCCTAGGAGAGGGCGGAACTCCACTACTACCGGCGAATCAGCTGGGAGAAAAGATGGGACTAAAGGGCTTACAGCTCAAGATAGAAACAGTGAACCCCTCCGGGTCGTTCAAAGATCGACCGGTCTGCGTAGGGGTTAGTCGAGCCTATGAAGATGGTGCGAAGACGGTTTCAGCTGCATCCTCTGGAAATGCAGCCGCATCTATGTCTACTTTCGCAGCAAGAGCAGGACTAAGGGCAGTAGTGTTTGTACCAGAAGATACACCAGCAGGAAAACTAATCCATCTCAGAACGCTTGGAGCTCACGTATTCAGAGTGAGAAAGGTCCAAGAAGGAGTGGATCCCACAACCACTCTGTTAAAGGCGGCCTGTTCGGAATTCGGCTGGACACCTACGCCTTCATTTGGCCCATTCAACTGCTTTCAGTTCGAGGGTACGAAGTCATTGGGTTATGAGGTGGCTGAGCAAATGGGTTGGACTGTCCCGGATTGGATTCTATTTCCAACAGGAAGTGGGGGACTAATGGCGGGCACCATGAAGGGTTTCTGGGAGTTGAGGGAGATGGGCCTGATTGATGATCTTCCTAGATCAGTTGCGGTTCAGCCAGAAGGCTGTGCACCTATTGTACGCGCACACAAAGAGGGCCAGAATCCCCTTGGTATTGTGCCATGGGATTCCAATGATACTGTTGCGGGGGGCCTCGCTGACCCGTTCCCGTGGGATGGTGATGCTGCTCTCAAGTATCTAAGTCTGACCGATGGACTAGGTGTAACGGTCTCAGATGAGGAGATTGAGAATCAGCTTGTGTCACTTGGTAAGTTAGAGGGAGTGTTTGCTGAGCCAAGTGGAGTTGCAGCACTGTCAGGACTCCAACGACTATTGGATAATGGCACAATAGACAAGGGTGACTCGGTTGTCGTACCCATCACTGGATCAGGCTTCAAGGACCTCTCAACAGCCGATCGACTTACAGCCGATGTACATGTGATTTCACCCGACACAGAGGAACTCAAAAGGCACCTTCAAGAGGTCTAGACAAAGTTGTGGTTGGTATGACAAGGAAACTGCAGCGTCAGAGGGCCAAGGTTCTGGCCAAGGAGCACGGATACCTCCCATACATGATTGAGAGGTATTTGGCGCTTTGGGGAGAAGAAGATACCATGCGGTTCATAGAAGCATGCGAGCATCCCCCTCGGACTGCCATAAGGATGAATACCCTCAAGGCATCTGTGAAATTAACAGTGTCAAGAATCACCTCGAAGGGTGTGCAGCTAGAGAGAGTACCGTGGCTCGAAGAAGGATTCTATGCGGACTTCGGTGGAATGTCACCGGGATCCTTGTTTGAGCACCTATTGGGACACTACTACATTCAGGGAGTTCCCTCCATGACCGTTGTTCGTACTCTTAATCCCCAGCCCGGAGAGATTGTCATGGACCTTGCATCAGCTCCGGGTGGAAAAGCCACACACATTGCGCAATTGATGACTAACACAGGCCTAGTGGTTGCAGTCGAGCAAGACAAGTTAAGAATTCGCGGGCTTGAAAGTAACGTTTACCGGTGCGGCGTTTCCAACTCGTTGATTCTTAGAGGTGATACAAAGAAGATTCAGCAGCTCGGTCTGTCGCCAAATCGCATTCTTCTTGATGCGCCATGCTCGGGCGAAGGGCTCATTGCTCTTGATCCAACGCGAAAGACAAGCAAGACAATGGCGGATATCCGTTTCTGTGCAACTCGGCAGGATGAGATGCTTGATGCAGCAATCGCGATTCTTGCCCCCGGAGGTACGCTGGTCTACTCCACGTGTTCAATAGCACCTGAAGAGAATGAGTTCGTCATTGACGATATGCTTCGCAAGCATGAAGATATCCATATGGCACCAATTGATTTGGATTATGGCGTTTCTGGATACACCCAACCATACGGCATCGCTCTCGATGAGTCCCTCTCCCTGGCAAAGCGATTCCTCCCCCACCTGCAGGGGTTGGAGGGTTTCTTCATCTGCAAAATCAGAAAGGAGGAATGAGTGCAATGTATGAGATAGTTGACCCAGTGGAATGGACTATTATCAGGGACGCCATCGATGAAGACTTTGGGCAGGGGGTTACCAAGGAACTAAGCAAAAATCTTATGCCAGTAGTAATCAGAAGGGAAAAGGATTCTGCATACTTCCTCGTGCCAATGGACTGGACCCAACATCTTCCAGAGGATTTCTCCGGCTTCGAGGTCTATTCTATGGGCATTCCAATAGGAACAATGACAGGTGAAAGATTTAGAATCGCCCTACAGATTCTCGAGAGATTAGCGGTCATTACCGAAAGCCGTGTTGTTGTTTCGAGGAAAGGTGCTGAAGCATTTACTTACGGTAGGAGCATATTGAAAGAGAGTATCCACGAGGTTGCACCCAACCTAACTCGTGGACAAAGGGTTATCATCTTCAACAGAGCAGGGGATTGCCTAGGCCTTGCTTCAATGACAGTTGATTCATCAGACGTAGATAGCTTAGGCTCTGACCGTCTTGTAGCCAAGAATTTGGCAGACATCGGTTGGTATCTGAGACGCTACACATAGACAGACAGAGTTCAACACAAGTGATTGAAGCCACCGTTTACAGGTACATTGACCCGGGGTCATCTCTTGATTCGATACTCTTGCGCATCTTCTCAAGTCGCTCAATCTCGCGAGACTCCTCGAGAAGCTGTTCGACATTCGCTTTGACTCCGAAGACTTCATTGATCTTCTCAAGCATCAAAGCTGCCGAACCAGGGTCAGGACGCCCACGAGTTGCATATGAGAGCAAGCCGATACCAGCACCGTTTCGCATCTCCAACTCGGCAAGAAAGAGAGCAAGAGGGCCGGCTACGAAGAGGCCTTCTTCTAGAAGAGGTACTGACCATTTCTTCAAATGTGGTTGATAGGCGCCTGTAGGCACACATCTGATAGCGTGATTCTCGCTCTCTTCCTTGAAGCTGATATCAAGGCCGCCTAGAAGAATCGCTTCCGCGAATTTGTTATCCACAATCCACTGCGCGAGACGATCAATGAAATTCCACTGGTCGCTCTGATGTGGTTGGAAACGAGGGACTAGGAATATCATCTTCTTCTCCTTGTACGAGTATATCTCAAATGGAAGAACAAGGCGGTCGCCTTCCATCGAAACAAAGAGTGGTAGCATGTCACTCTTGATGAAACCAACACGTTCTGCCTTCAATGTCCTAGTTAGATGGGCGGTGCTAAGAAAACCAACTTCTCCAAGTCCATGGAACCCGCAGATGAAGATGGAGCCAGGTTCAATCTTGAATCCATCTGTTAGGATAATCTCAAATGAAGAGTCTCTTGTTGCTACGAAAGCCATGTCGTTCAGGCCTCATCAGAAAGGCAGACAAGTATCAACCTTCCATAAGTCTATGATGAGGCCCTTTTGTTGGCTTTTATAACCTTGTCATAGCTGCGTAGGACAAGGTCATGCTGTGCTTGTGTGTAGGAGGTTCGGCCACTAGAAGGGTCTTTGTGCAAAGAGACGTACTCTTGCATCTTCTCGACTTTGAGTCTTTGCCTGACGTGCCATCCGGGCCTCTGGCTTCATGCCCTTAAGAGCCTCCTCCATAGTTGAATTCAGGTCGCTCTTGGACACTTTCAGCGTGATCTCGTCACCAAGCTTGTCAATTAATCTGCACGGGACAATTATGTCAACATCAGCCTTGAGACCCAGAGCCTCCAGCTTTTCCTCGACGAAACCACCCCCAACTGTCAACCATGAAGACCCGTCCATATCAATGTCAACATCAATGGTGGTGCCAACATTCTCACCGTCCTTGTCGATAATTGACAGTTTCTTGAGCTTGGAGAGCCGAATCTCATCCTCTGAAATGGCACCCTTGTCAAGTGTTGTCTTCAGAGTGTCAATGGTTGTGTTGAGGTAGATTTTGTCAGTAATCTTCTCTACATGAGATGCGTTGAACAACTCATCCTTGTCGGGCTTGAGCTTCAGGTTTTCAAGAAGTTCCTCCAAAGGAGAACCTGCGAGTACAAATTGCTCAATCTTCAATTCTCCATCAAACTTGAAGGTGATGTCACCAACGGTTCCAACTTTTTCACCCGTTGTATCTACAACATCGAGCCTCTTCAGTTCCTTGCAGCGAAATGATCGTGACAGTTCCATTATCATCACTACCGTTGTCTGAAGCATCTCGCCCATTAAACTCTTCGTACTCTTGATTGCACACAATGTTA
>JAUVHR010000267.1 GCA_030593165.1 Candidatus Thorarchaeota archaeon | reverse complement strand
AATTCCGCATCTAGCAGGTCCAGATAGGTCTGTATCTGGTTGGCTATTGTAATGTTTTGCTCATCACTGCCTGCAAATAGCTTGCCCACTGCATATCCGTCCTTGTCGAGAACCAGACTCCCAGAGTCGCCTCCAGCACTGAAGCCCTCACCGCCTATGATTATCTGATCTCTGAAATACGCGAATCGCCCTCCATAGTTTATGGGACCTACGGTAGCATCAATGCCGGTTATCATTCCGTCAACGGTGTGGCATGTTGTTCTTCCCGACTTCTGTACAAGCATGTCCAGTTGAGTTTGCTTGACTCCTTTTGGAACTCCTATGTCCACGATGCTTGGTAAGACATCATTCTCAGCTACCTCAATCATGGCTGCATCCACCAAGTTATACTCAGGAAATGCGATGACTGGTCGCAGCCTTGTCATTCTCCCAAACGCCCTCGCTGGGACATTATAGATCCCACTCCAGAATCTCGCCGCTGTGCAATCACTCTCGTCGAGGACGAATGCTATGGGCACGAATCTCGAGAGATGTCCTATTGTGTCATTTTGAACTGTACCTCCGTCATACGGTGCCGGCTGGAGATAGGGGGCCCCAATTTGAGCATCATTCGAGTTTGCCCCAACGTGATTGTTGGTGCCTATGCAAATCTTGCCTGTCCTTTTGTCTCTAAGCAGCTCTCCGTTTGTGCCTGCAGTCACCAAATAGTGCCCTCCAGACGTGCCCATTGGACAGGGTCTATGTCGAGCCTTCTTGTCTACTTGATAGGCTCTCAATCTCCCGACTTGTATCACGTCAGTCATGGCTCCCTCTATCTCTGAAGGTATAAGGTCGCTTTTCTTCAGATCCTTATCGTCGACCTTCTTCTCCACCATGCAAACTATGCTCAGCTGCTTGGTTTTTTCTCCTGCTTTGATCTTATACCCTGTCATCACTCCCACTACATTGGTCATCCTCAATAGCATCTTCTCATGCTTTCTTCTTACTTCATGTATCTTCATGCTCTTCAGCCTTCTATTGACAAATTCGTCTAGCTTATTCTGACGTGCCATATGTCAACGATGCCAATGGTCCCATTGGGAAGATGGGTCAACTTCTACTTGAATCTTCTGAGGAATGGAGCTCGTCACCAGTGTAGGCTACCGACCATGCATCTTAGGTGGGTCGCCAATCTCTTTTGGTATAGTTGTACTATGCATCTGGAGAAGCAGAAGTAGTTCTCATTCTGGTTTGAGAAAGGCAAGTCCTCTCTCCATCTCTCTTTTTCCTCACCCACCCCAGTACTAATCCTCCTCAATGCGATAAGTTCCACAATATGCTCAGCAATTTGCGCAATTACGGAAGATATCAAGAAATAATACCCTCTAGCGCTCCTTGTGCCCCCTATTATTCTCGCAGCATTCGCAAAACCGATGTGAATTTTCAGCAAGTCGACAAGGCAGAAGTTTTATCACAAAGATAACATAGGTATTTTGGGAATTTCGATCTCTTAAATTTTCCACGGTGAAACAATCAAGACGAGCATTCGACATTAAGAACTGTGACCTCGTCGGATTTCAAGTTCGATACGTTCCCAATCTAGAATCGTAAAGGAGGAGAGAGATAATTGGAAAGCAAAAAAGGGAGAATAGCCACCAGCATGATAGTGTGCCTGTTTTTAGTAGGCATGCTTGGAGTGGCAGCAGCCCCTGTGGCTGCCTATGATCCAGGTGCATCTTATACATTTGATGCATCCACTCCCAACTATAATCCAGATACTGTGATATACCCTGGAGTTATCGACCGGAGCTGTTTCGTGGTTGGAGATTACCTTGGAAGATCATCCATTCAACCACTAGCTAGAGGATGGGGTGATAGTGGAGTCAGCATCAACTGGGATGACCACTGGACATACGGGATCGGGGATGGAAATACGAATGGCGACGACCTCGATGGGAAATGGGTGCATGTTGTAGGCATCGATGAAGGCTGGTGGGACCTTGGTTTCCCAACAAATCGGATTGTGGTGTTCCTAAGTCAAGACCATGGGCCCTACCTCGCGGAAGGCCTTGAAACTAGAGTTCACGGGGCCAGCACTCCATATGGTGCAGTTGGCGGTTTGGGCAAGCTCACCGACGTATATCTGGACGGCTGGCGAGCTCACAACCCTGCTGAGGACAGAAATGGCAATGGATGGTGCAGCGATGACATTGCAGGAGTGTACCAGCTTGACGGCATGTACCAGTATGTGAGGATAACCCCGTGGGACCTCTGGGGCGCCCTCAATGAGCCCGAGGTAGACGCAATTGGTGCGTTCAGAGTCTTCGACAAGAGTCTGTCAGCTGACGAGGGAGAACTGGGGGATACTGTACATATTACACTGACCATTTCGGGGCTCCCAGGCGAAATTGTGATTGTTGAGGACACCCTGCCTGAGGGTTTCGCTTATGTCAAAGGAACCTTCACAGTGGATGGTGTTTCCGACATGCCAAAGGCCAAGAAAGGCGTGATTACATACGAGATCATGACCGTGGGTACGCATTATCTGGAGTTTGACGTCAAAGTCGATGAGGCGAAGAGCTGGGACGACATGGAGGTCTGCAACACGGCCACAGCCACTTGGTACGAGAATGACTTTCCTGTCTACTCGACAGAAGACACAGCGTGCTTTGTCATATATCCGTTTGAGCAGCTACGCAAGAGTGTGGGTCTGCCCATGGCTGACGTGGTCTTTGCCATTGACCTAACAGGGAGTATGAGCGACGAGATAGACACTGTGAAAGCCGAAGCCTCTAATATCATGGCTAGCCTTGCGACTCAAATAGCAGATGTGCAGTTCGGTCTGATGTCATATATGGACTATGTTGGGTGGTACTCAACAACAGCTCCTGGCTCGGTTCCACTAACATATAGTGCCACATATGGTTCAACGGGGTGGGGTGATTATCCATATTCATTGGATCAAGACATAACCGATGACACACTTCTAATGAATACCAAAATCACTGCCCTAACTTTAGGTTACGGCGCCGATGGACCTCAAGACTACACACGTATCATTCATGAAGCATGGAACGATCCGGATTTACATTGGAGAGAAGGAGCAGAGAGGATTCTGATTATCTTCGGAGACAACGTGCCGCATGACACTAACTACGACAACAACAATAATGGAGTTCCTGACAACACCGGCGGAGATCCCGGCCGCGATAATACTCTTGGTACTACTGACGATCTAGACTTCGAAACAGAGGTTGCTAACGCGGCAGCGAATGGCATTCATATCATGTCAGTTTATAGCGGGTGGACAGGGCAGAAATATGCGTGGGAGTACATGGCAGAAGAGACTGATGGTGGCTACTTCCAGTTGAGTGCTGCCTCAATGATTCCAGATGCCATTACTGAGTTCGTTGAAGCTCAGATTGAGGAAACTCTCATCATCGAGAAGAATACAGAAACGCAGTGGGCGATTGTCTTTCAGGTAACAAACCCATTTGGCTACACAATGACAGATGTGGTCATCAAGGACCGGTTTGGTGGCGAGATTGAGATTGACGACTTCGACGACTCAACGGAAGATGTTGATGAAGTGGATATTACGCATGGTAGTTGGTCATTCTACACTAAGGGCAAATCAGAGAAGGTGTTCCTGACCTGGGATATAGGAAACCTTGAGTCCGACGAAACTGCCCGCCTCATCATCTTGGTGTCAACAGACTACAATCCGGCCGGCAAGCAGGAGTATACCTCGTATGGCTACTATGAACTGAACTCAGGAGCTACGCTGAAGTTCATCGATCCAGAACAGGATATGCAACTCAGCGCTTACACCGATAGCATAGGTGTGAGAGTAATACCTGAGGAGAGACTAGTCGTCGCTATTGATCTCAGTCACCGTGCAGATGACTTATACCAGATGACAGGACTTGAGGACAATCTCGCAGCATGGGGAGTTGATGTATATATCATCGAAGATACGTTTTCAATTCCAGAAGACACCAATGTTCTGCTAGTACCGGCCTCCCGAGATCCGTATACAATTGATGAACTTGAAACCATAGAGGATTGGTTCTCCAGAGAGGATGGCCCCAGTCTATTGTGGATTGCAGGCGATTCAGATTACTATCCCTATGAGTTTCATTTCACTCCTGATGCATGTAATGGGATTCTTGCTACAATTGGAGCCAATCTTCGCCTTAGTGCTGATACAGTTGAAGATGCTGTCAATAATGATGGGGCAGTCTATCGCGTTGCGGTCCAGACACCAGTTTCTGATGGCAGTCTAAATTCCATCTTCACTGAGGGCGTATCAAGCGCCATTTTCCATGGTCCCACATCAGTTTTAGGGTATCAAGATGGCGACATCATTGATCTAGCTGAGGACTCCATAGAAGACGTTGAAGTCATCATGAAGACAAGTGTTGATGCCATCGCTAAAGAGTGGGATAGCACAGGGGGTCTGTTTGACTATTACTCCCAGTTCTACCCCGCACGTGGTAGCTACCCGATGATGGCGGTTCAGACCATGGCTGAGAATAAGCATGTGATTGTTTCAGGCGAAGTCATCTTTTCAGACTACATGCACATGTACGACTTAGTTACTAATCTCGGCATCTGGAACGATGGGCATCATGACGGGAAACTCCTTGTAGACAACATCATTTTCTGGTATTGGTTTCATCTCTGAACTCTAAGGGAGAGAGATAGGGGGAGCACCCCCGCTCTCCTTCCTTTTTTCTTTCAATCGGATGGATTGGTTAGATGCTCATGATAATTGGGTTCAAGTAGATGGTGTAAAGCTTATGTGTGTGAATTCAAACACATCTGAGAGGTAACCAAATTGAAAGTGCTAGTAATCAACGGCAGTCCTAGCAAAGATCGAGGAGCAACAGGTGGCGTTCTTTCGTACTTTGTTGAGGGGATGAAAGAAGCAAAAGCTGATGTAGATATCATCTATTGCAAAGGTCTTGACATCGGAGATTGCCGTGGATGCTTCAACTGTTGGACAAATACACCGGGCAAATGCATCCAAGACGATGATATGACAGAAGTGCTGGCTAAGATGGCTGATTCTGACATTCTAGTCCTTGCTACTCCTGTGTATGTTGATGGAATGACCGGGTCTCTCAAGAGTCTCCTAGATAGATCAATCCCCCAATTACATGGGAGGTTCGAG
>JAUVHR010000081.1 GCA_030593165.1 Candidatus Thorarchaeota archaeon | reverse complement strand
CGTACAGGTATCGCATTCCATAAGAAACCAGCTCAAGAAGATTATCGCAACAAAGTGAATGAAGTTCTGGATCTTTTCTGTTTTAGATCTACAGACATAGATGGGAACTACTCAGAAACCTTGTATGAACTATCAGAAGATGGTGAAATTCGTGCAAAAGCCCCTGAAGGCTTTAAGAAACTAATTGAGGATATTCCTCCGACTGAGGATCCAGATAATATTGATGACAAAATCCATTATGCGGTGTCCCGCTATCTCCGATATGGTTCAACATTGGAGGAGAAGAAAGATGCCGTTCGGACATTAGGAGACACCTTAGAGTATATGAAGAAATCAAAATTCGCAGTAATGCCAAAGAAGGATGATAGTGCATTGTTCAAAATTCTCAACACATTCTCTCTTCGTCATCATGAAAAGTCCCAAATGTCGGAATACTCAACCCCTGAATGGTATGAATTCTTTTTCTATCTCTTCTTGGCATCGGTTAATGTTCTCTTGAAGTTGAAGAAACATGAAGTGGGTTGAAGGTCAAGATGGGTAACATGCAAGGATATGTTGAATTCTTGAAAAGTTTTCCCGGGAAAACTTTCTGCTCAAAATCAAATAGGATGGGTGGTGGCCCTGCAGATCCTGGGGCAACTGGTAGGAGGGGGGGGAGTTATGAGGGCATGTTACAGAACCCCACCAAGACCCTATCGGTGTGATAAGGCCTCATAGGGGGGCCATGTTACAGAAAATAGTGCCCCTAAATATACCTGACCACCGTGATTATTCCCACATACTTCCTAATAAGGGTCCCGTTTTCCTCTGCTGAGAGAACGTGTAGGAGCATTCTCTGACACCTGTGAATGAACCATGGTTTGAAACCTGGGTAAATTCGGACATTATTGGGAGCGCAAGGGGAATGAGTTATGTAGTACATTGTTTTTTGGTAACGTTGGGTTCCAATGAAGCAAAGACACACATCAATTCTACTATTGATCCTCTTGACCTCAGCGTTGCTGTGGCCAACAGTGTTCAATGATTACTCAAGTGTACGAGTCGAAACTGACTCTGTTCGTAATACTGCTCAGGACTTCACCTCCGCCAACATTCTCGTTGACGAACATCATACCAGAAACGCCTCGGACATGTGGACTCCAAGTAATGCATCGATGTTTGGCTGGCATCTAATGGAGCATGGTTATAATGTGTCAACAAATTGGGATGAGTCACTAGATTCAGGAATCCTCGATGGATATGATGTGCTCTGTCTGTTCTTCCCAATGATTCCATTGACCATTGCGGAGGTAGATGCGGTGCATGCTTTCGTGGATGCCGGTGGAGGACTTCTCATGGTAGGGGTCGACTACACGTCTATCGGATGGGAGTACACTGCGGCCAATCTCAATCCGATTTCGGAAGCTTACGGAATTACTTTCAACGAGGATAGATGGCTCGGCAGGAGTTTGGAAAGTGAAGGGGAATTAACAGTTCATCATCTGACATATGATATCAGCTCATTTACCTCGGACTGTGATCAACTAGCAGGCTGCTCACTCATAGTTAGCAGTCCAGCGACATCACTTGCGATTAATAACCGCGATGAGGATGTGCTTGCGATTCATGAATCTGGGAACGGAAGAGTTGTCGCCGTGGGTTCTGCTGCGCCCTTCATAATGTATCGGCATGACGCCCATTGGCAGGTTGAGCCGGATGACCACTTCCAATTCTCTCTCAACATCATTGACTGGCTAACCGGCAACAGCGAGAGGAAGGCGGACCTGCCCGAGAAGGCGGTAATCCGGGTAGGTTCAGGCCCATCGCTCAACAGCTCCGAGATAGAAGCGTACAAAGTCTTCAATGGAGTCTTCCACGAGCACACAACGTACAGCGATGGAACGGGCACGCCGTTGGAAATGATGACTAGGAGCATTGAGGTGGCTCTCGACTTCTTCGTAGTAACAGACCACTCCTACGATAGGATTGCCGCCAATGGCATTTACGGAGGATTACGGGTCCAAGAACATGCTGATGCGTTCAATGTAGATTGTTCAATATTCGTCGGAGCAGAGCTATCCAGCATACCTCATACGGTCGGATTCCCATTGAGTGAACAAATCATTACGGCGAACACACAGGACGCAGTGGATGGGATTCATGCCCAAGGCGCAATGGCAGTTTTTTCTCATCCAACCATAGGCGCTGCGTATACTCCGATTTGGGAGGCCTTCGATGATTATGGATATGATGCGTTTGAGGTGGATAACGGGGGCTACTTCCATGCGCTTGGTGAAGCGGGTTACTTCAGGCCATTTATCGCAGCAAATGATGGTCAACCGCACTCAGTGCGCAATCATGGTCTTGTCAGAAATGTAGTCTTCGTTGAGAACCCGTCAGGGCCGAATGGAACGCTCGCAGCCCATGACATAATTGACGCGGTCCTAGACATGAGGGTAGTCGTCCTTGATAAGATGAATGGACTCATTTTCGGGCAAGGAGTCTGGGTTGACCGATATCTCGAACTCTGGGATGAGGCCGAAACCGCCATAGAGAATACAAGAGCCTTAATCGAACAACTGGAAGACGAGGGGACAAGTGTAGGCCTGTCGAAACTGTATCTGCATGATGCAGAGAACTCTCTTGAATGGTGGAATCCATCTCGTGCTCTGAGAGCCATAGATTGTGCGGTTTCAGAAACAGTTCTAGGTTTAGACCTGGTTCTGAGCGCCCCCAATTTGGGTGTGATGGACCCTGAGGGTAGCATCAGTGTGACCTTCAACCTGTCAAACAGACTTAGTAATCCCGTTCAGTTCAGGGCTACCCCATTTGGGTATACCTCATTGATTCCTAGCGAGTCTTCAACACTGATTCAGGCAGATTCGGAGTCCACATCGACTACTACGATAACTGCAACTGCGACCAGCTTCGGCTACACGAGAATCATATTCAACTTGCACGACTTCGATGCACCAGTGGAACTGCATCCGTTGACGTTTGCATTGGGCGGCCTCATCTCAAACGTTTCCGTGACTACTGAAAACGCAGATGAAGGAGGCTACACCATCTCCATCCGCCTCTTGCGAAACGCTGTGGATGCAAGAGTAATGAGATCAAGAACCATTCAGTATGACAACGGCACTGGACAGGACACGGTTAATCTCGAGAACTATGGGGATAGCTACGGCATTATACTCGGACCCTTCACGACGAATGTAACGATAATTTATATGATCAATGTGACAGACATCCTTGGAAATGTATTCATCATCGAGGGTGTGATCAACGCAACACCTCCTCCGCTTCCTCCACTTCCTACTCAACCGACATGGGATGCAATTTCATCCCTTTTGATTGGAGGTGGATTGGTCACAATACTGGTTGTGGCACTGATCATTGCAAAGAGAAGGAAGTGAACATGGAGGAATTCGCGCGACAGCAGATCTCAAGAAAGCAGAACACGGTTGGGAATTCGAGAAGATTGACCTGTCTGTTAGGATCAAAGTGCCGACCCACAAGGACGCCAAGCGGATAGAGAAGGCTGCTGAGAGGGTGCACGTCTACTGTCTTGTGACCAACTCCATGAAGTGCCCTGTTAACCTTGAATACGCGATAGAAGAATAATCCTCGTCAACTTCAGACAATCAAACAAACAGATTCTCAACTATAGTTAGCAATGGAATATGAGGTTGTACTTGGCTAGTAGCCAGTCCATCTGACAAGAGTCCACATTCCGGTTTCAACAACATCATCTGTGCCGCTAAGGAATTCTGGGTCAATAGTGTCCATCTCAAAGGGTCCTGGACCATAGAGCGGAAGGTCAGAAATGCAGTTCAATGATGCAGCTGGTACATCTTCAAGTCCAGCAATCCCAAGGATTGCAGTGCTTTCCATATCTACGGCAGATGCTCCCTTCTGTGCCCAGCCGCCAAGCAATGCTGGTGTTTGTTTCATGAGTATATCTGTTGTCCACATAGAACCCCGATGAACAACTCGATCTCTCACTTGAAGAATCTCAATTGCCAGATTCGTGAGTGGTAGATGAGGCGTGACTACCGCCTCGGATCCGAAGTACGCTATACCTGACCCATCTCCCACTATGGCACCACTCGCTACAAAGATGTCTCCAATCTTTTGCTCTTTCTCCAGCCCTCCGCAGAGCTCAGCTCGTACAAGGGCCTCTGGTTTCGTTCTGACTATGGCTTCCATCATCATTGAAGCAGATGGAGTTCCAATACCGATGTCGACAATTCCAAGCCTCAATTTTCCTATGTCACCAACAGTAACTCGACCAGAGACTCGAATCCTTGTCAGCTTTGAGCATGCACGTTCCTTGACATATGGCGTTGAGACCAGCAGCAACCTCTTTGGAATGTCCTCAGCCTTGGCTCCAAGCAGGACTCGTACAATTCTTTCATCCCGATTCATTTCGCTCATCATCCTAGTGGCCACTCTGGCTTTCAGTCTGTCGCGCACTCTGGGGGACACTGAACTCCGCTCCTTACTTGTCAAGCTGTGGAAGCGGTATCTCCGCCATGTAGGTCTCTCCACACTCACAATCCAAGCGAACGGTCCATCTCCTAGGCAAAGGCACGTTGAATTCAGAGATGTATTCGGATAGACTATCTCGGATTCCGCCAATCAATGTAACATAGGTGCGCGCAAGTGTTCTAATCTCGTTCATGAAGTCCAAGTCCGAGTGGAAGTACTGCAGTGCCCCTTCACACTTTGGACATTTGGTCAGAAGAACATGCGTCTTGTCGCCACAGTTATTGCATGCAATTTGGACTTGATTCAACTGTGGGGCCAAGGGTATGTCGTAATTCAGGTCATTTGGTTCGCCGCATGCACAACAATAGTATCGTAGTCCAGGCCTAGTCATGTTGGGTCCTCATTCCACTCTCAATAATGATGCAGTCAGGCATCATCGGATAATGTATGTTTCTGTTGTAGTCAGAGATCAAGCCTGCGCATATCCCTCGGGTATCTTCTTGCATTCTCGACGTAGGAATCGAGATAGTTGTCAATGGCCTTTCTAGCGGGGTCATTGGGTTTCAACTCGCGAATCATCTTAGCCGGCACTCCAGCGTAGATCATATAGGGCTCGGTGATTGTCTTGGGATGCAACAGTGCGGAGTTTCCAATCAGACATCCCTCCGCTACCACGGAACCAACCATGAGAACTGCACCCATCCCTATTGCAGCGTTGTCGCCAATTTCTTTGGAATGAATAGATGCGTTATGACCAATGTTCACTCTTTTGCCCACTCTAGTCAGATACCCGTCATGTGAATGGATGACCGCACCATCCTGAACGTTCGTTTCGTTCCCAATCTCGATTGGCCCGCGGTCTCCGCGTATTGATGCCATGGGCGCCACAAAGACATACTCCCCAATCTTCACATCGCCTATCACAGATGCTTGAGGATGAATGTATGCAGTTTCAGCAATGTCCGGAATATCGTCGCCAAGTGCGTAAATCGTCATTTCATCTCACCTCTTTCTCAGTACACCCACGTACAAATTTCCTTTACTGATTATCCTTTCCAGTTTCCAGTCAGCTCGCTCAGCAAGCTCAGTCATCTCATCAGGAGTTGACATAAGGAGATCCCACCAATGAGTCACTCTTCCCTTATACCTCATCCTAAGTTTGACTAGTCCTGGAGGTTTCCCGAGAGCTCTGTTTTTAGCGTGATAATCCAGATGATGTTTCTCTTCCGTGTCGACAACATTCCTAGACTGGGCAAGAATGATTCCATCATCTAAGGTTATCTTGTGAAGCTGTTCTAGCATACCCACGACCGCTTCGGGGTCTCCTAGTACTCCGAAATTATTTCCGAACAATATCACTGCATTGAAGCTCTTTTCCGGGAAATCCAGGTCCGCTGCCGACATCAAGTGCACCTCTCTGAGTCCTCTCTCTCTGGCGGTTTCTACAGCAAGAGGGGATATATCGATGCCTACCACATCATGCCCTGCCTCCTGCAAGTAGATTGCCACACGGCCTGCTCCGCAGCCAATATCAAGTACTCTTCCTTCTATGAGGTCAACAGCAAGTTTCTCTGTTTCATGCCACTCTTCAAGGGGCGCAATGTACTGCTCTCCAGATGTTTCGTTTAGATAACCATCATCGCGCTCAAGGATGTGTTCAGCCTTTTCTCCACGTGCTGCGTCTCGCATAATCTCTCCAAAGATGTCCGGCATAGTACTGGCTAACTTATGAGAAGAGAAAAGATGTTCGGTTCGCGGCATAAGAACTGTTAAAACGAATGATGGCCCCATCTAAGCGTTAGGAGGACTCTTGATTGTCAGATGGAAGTCCTGAGGAAACCGCAGAAATTCAGCCTGAGCCTAAGATTACAATATCGATTTATGGCGGCAAGAAAGACGAAGTGATGGACTCTGTCAGTCAACACTTGGCACCTGATGAAGAGGCTAGTGTGTATGAGACCTGGATCAATGTCAGGGCATTGAGAAGTCTAGGGTTTCTGTTTGTAGGTGGTGTTGAGAGCGCAGGAGGTCTATTCGAGGTTGTGTGCATGTTTGTTGTCCTTGCAGTCATCCTCGCGCTTTTCGTTTTGTGGAATCTCATTGTCTTCTTTCTGGTCCTCGTTGTATTGGCCGTTCTGAGTGGCGGACGGGCAATCCAATACATGAGAGGTACCTTCATTGAAGCAGATGTCTCGAAAATCGAGATCACTGGTTTGGATGCTTTCGTGAAAGCAGAGGTGATCAAGGGTCGGTACATTGAGGTAAAAGCTGAGGACACTGAACGATTCGGTAAGATCACAAGAACAGCAAGCTCAATGACTCGCCTTTTCAGACTTGGTATCAACTGGGCGATGATAGTTGCTACTGCATTCTTGATATTCGAGTTGGTCTATCGATTCTTTACCCTCACGTGGAGTACAGATTTCTGGTTCCTGCTCTTTTTTGGTATAACTTTCCTTGTAGGCGTGGTTGTAATGGATATAGGTATCCTTAAACTCAGAAGATACGCTTCCCAGCTCTCTTCCGGGAACTAGGTCTTAAATCACATCAAAGACAATTGCCCAGAATTCGCGTTCAGAAACCCCCGTCCGAAGTTCACGGAGACTCTCCTTTATGCTTTCAAAGGATTCCAAGGTCTGTTTCTTCTTGATATCCTCATGTGTCTTCTTTATGCGCTCAGTAATCTCTCTGGCCTGTTCAGCTGTTGCTTTGACACCACCCATTCTTAGGAGATATTCTACAAAGTGGCGGCCTACGAACTTGCCCAAATGAAACTCTCGACGTCTACCCACCTTCAAGGGGCTTATTGGCTCGTATGTCATTGAGTGAGTCAACTGCCCGTGAGAATGAATACCACTTGAGTGAGTGAAAGCGTTATCACCCGAAACCGCTTTGTGCAGAGGTATAGGTATCACGAAGTGTTTCTCTACGAGCTTGGAAAGAGGGTAGAGCTTCTCGGTATCCACGCCAGTATCTACTCCATAGAGTTCCTCGAGAGCCAAGACAACCTCCTCGAAGGCTGCGTTTCCTGCTCTTTCTCCGTAAGCATTCACACACACATGGGGGTATGTAACGCCCTCTTCGACTGCTGCAAGGGTATTTGCAGTGGCAAGGCCAAAATCATCGTGACAGTGCACAGCCATGGGAACCTTATACTTACTCTTAGTCCAGAGTCGCGATTTGACCTCTCTGATGATATACTTCATCACCTGAGGGCGAACGAAGCCAACTGTGTCAGCTATGCAGATTTTATCCACACCAGCATCAATTGCTGTTTTGAAGGCCTTGCATAGGAAGTCCATGTCACTTCTGGTCGAGTCTTCAGCAATGTAGTCGATTATGAGACCATGATCCTTACCGTATTGGACGCACTGCTGCAGGCGGTCAAGCATCTCCTCTCGTGTCATTCTGAGTTGGTACTTCAGTCTGAAGTCTGAGGTCGCAATGAAGATTGGGACCTCCTGAACATCAGATGCAATGCACGCATCAAGGTCAGCGATGACTGCACGAGCAGGCGCAGCAACTACCGCATTTGCTAATCCTTCGCGAGCGATAGTTGTGACCGCTCTTTTCTCCTCTTCACTAACGGCTGGAAAACCTACCGCAACAATAGCTGCTCCCACTTCGTCGAGCATCTTTGCTATGTCGATCTTCTCATCGATAGTCAAAGCCACACCTGGTGTCTGCTCTCCGTCCCGCAAGGTTTCATCCCAAATGAACACCCTCGAGGGTAGATCTTTAGGGAGCGTGCTTGGGACCTTATTGTAGTTGACAGCAAGACCTGCCTTTTCTAGAGACTCCATTTGCATCTATCTCCTCATCTAGAAGAGATTCGCGTAGATACTCTACACAAACCTGTATCTTCCCATTGTTGGTATAGTCCGAATCTTCCTATCGAGCGCATCCATTTCTTGGTCGAACTCCGATTCGGAGATTACGCCCTTGTCAATAGATGCCTTGGCTTTTCCCTTCTTGTATTCAGCTTTGGCTCTCTCAATATGAGCTAGTCTAAGAGACGACTCCACAACGGGTTTGCCGCCTGCTTTCTCTGCAATACCCTCAAGAAGTGGTTTCCAGCAGATTTCCTCAATATGAAATGCATACTCAAGACCTCGTTCCAAGATTCTGTCCCAAAGTGGACAAGACTTCACAGTGACCTCTTTGTCGTCGTGCTCAACGTCAAGTCCAATTGCTCTGAGAACATTCGCGGCAATCCTTGCTGCGTTTTCAGGACCCTTGCCACCGTCTGCCTCTGCGGCCTCCCTGCCCATTTGCATGAATCCGTTGGAGTAACCCTCGTACATTGATAGAGCTCCAGTATTGTCCCGAAGACCCCACCATAGTCCATCGAGGAAGGCAACAAAACCCTTTCTGAGAATGTCATTGTTGCTCACTTCTAGATTCCCTCCGGCTTGAATGGCTTACCCCACTTGTTCATGAACGCGATTTCATGAGCAGGTTGTCTCGGCGGCCCGAGCGTTCGTTCGTACTTCGGGTAGCCTATTGTGAGACATAAAATGGGAACCCAATGCGGAAACGGAATCTCAAGTTTCTCTGCAACCGCGCCCACATCATCGAAGTGGTCTAGCTGAACTGATGACACGCAACTCCCGAGTCCAAGTGAGGACGCAGCGAGTGTCATATTCTGTAACATCATTGATCCGGCGATGACTGCATGCCTTGATGACGACCAACCATAGACACCTCCAGTGCCTCTAAGAGTGGCTTGGGAGTTACCAACATGTGTCTGATCGATTGCGATAACAAGAAGCACGGGAGCGCCAAAAGATTCTGGCTTCCCTTTAATATACTCGAATCGCTCGCCAGAGAGCAGAATATCGATTGTTCGTTCTCGACTAGCTTTCGACTTGATGTAGCTCAGTCTTCGCTCTATCTCCTCCCTAGGAGTCGCGCGTCCAAAAAGAAGGATAGTCCTATCGACTGCCATTTGGCCGATGAACTTTTGGATCTTCTTATCACGTACAACGATGACCTTCCAGGGTTGCTGGTTCTCAGCGCTTGGAGCGTACGTTCCTGCTTCAATTATCTTGTAGATTAGCTCATCAGAAACATCTCTCTCTGTGTCGTAGTCCCTAATCGCCCTGCGTTCCTTGATTGATTTGATGGTTTCATTGTCTTCCAACGCCAAACCTCTCCATCAGCAACTGAGTCTGGCGAAGAAATTCTCACTTAAAAAACGTAACCAATGCTTAAAAAATAGAGTCAGTACTGTTGAAAGACCGCTGCATAAGAAGAAGAAGATGGGTCCGTGCTGGAACAGAGCCCAACACGGTGACCATTCTACTAAAGCATGGGGGCATCTTTACCGTCATATTTCACGTGGAAGCCGGTATCAAGATTGACGCTTTCCTTGAGGATAGCAACACCTGCAACGAGCCTTTGAATCTGGTTGGTGCCCTCGTAGATCTGCAAGAGCTTAGCATCTCGCATCAGCTTCTCCGCAGGATATTCGCTGAGGTAACCGTAACCACCCATGATTTGCACACAATCCGTTGCGTTCTGCATCGCAGCATCTGCGGCAAAGAACTTGGCGAATGCAGAGTCCTTACCATTGGGTAATCCATTGTCTGCTAACCATGCTGCGTAGCGAGTCAGATGGCGGGAAGCTGCAGCTCTAGCACCCATATCAGCTATGGTAAAGCTGATTCCTTGGAACCTGCCAATGGCCTGACCAAATTGATGGCGAACGTTGGCGAAGCGCGCTGCTTCATCAACGGCTCTCTGGGCAACACCAGTAGCGATTGCAGCTATGCCGGCTCTTGTATTGTCTAGGGTCTTCATTGCAATCTTGAAACCTTCGCCCTCCTTTCCAACTAGGCAATCCTTCGGAACCCTGGCATCCTCGAAGATGACTTCGCTCTGAACCGAGTTCAGTTGACCCATCTTGTTCTCAATATGACCAATCTTCGTCGCTCGACTCTTGGGGACCATGAATACGGAGAGTCCCTTATGTTTGAGTTCGGGCTGTGTCGATGCAAATACAGTGAATAGAGATGCTTGGGGGCCATTTGTTGCAAAGCATTTGACACCGTTAATCACGTACTCGTCACCGTCGCGAACTGCCCTTGTGGCTATTGCGGCAACATCAGATCCTGCTTTGCGTTCTGTAAGACAGAATGACCCGAATTTGGCTTCCTTGCCAGTGATTAGAGGTTCAATATAGGTCTTGAGCTGTTCCGTCGTGGCACCAATGACGAGTGGTGTGAAGGCGAGGTTGTTACACATAATGGAAGTGGCCATTCCCGCACATCCATATCCTGTGGCCTCAGACACAAGGGTTTCCATAAGCAGTGATAGGCCTGGGCCTCCGGCTTCCTGAGGAATATGTAGGTTCATCAAGCCAGCTTCGTACGCCTTCTGCACAACCTCCTTTGGGAAGTCATTGCGTTTCTCAAGTTCATGTGCACGAGGTGTTATGTGCTCAAGGGCGAACTGCTTTGCTCTATCGTATAGTTTCTGTTCCTTTTCAGACAATGAGAAGTCCATAACTAGTCCACTCTGGTCTGCGGTCATCCATTCGCCTTTAAATCCCTTATGCGTCGTTTGCTGGAGGCTTTTTCCAATATAGTTTATATAGCTAATCTCATGCTGCGCGAACAGGCTCGAGTAGGAGAGAACGCAAACTTGCCCCTTAAGGAAACTCACATTGTAAGTGGAGCTCAAACCAAGTTTGGTAGACTTGATGGAGTTTCACTGCGAGAGATGTTCGTAGAGGCTGTCGATGATGCGACCATGAACGCTGGCATTCCAAAGAAGGACATTCAGGCTGTTTTCATTGGGACTTTCATCCCGGAGATGCTTGTGCATCAAGGTCATACCGCACCTCTGCTACTTGATTATGCAGGAATGAAAGGGCTCCCAGCCACAAGACACGAGGCTGCCTGTGCCTCCGGCGCTACGGCGCTGCGAGCAGGTGTGATGGCCATCGAGTCTGGTATGTACGATACGGTACTGGTTGCTGGCGTCGAGAAGATGACTTCAGTGTCAACCAACAGAGCAACTGAAGCTCTTGCTGCCGCTGCGGATGAT
>JAUVHR010000001.1 GCA_030593165.1 Candidatus Thorarchaeota archaeon | reverse complement strand
ATGAATGTGATTTCATGGAGTGAGTGCTGAGCGAAGTCAGTGATTCCAATAATCACAAGGTCGTCAGCAACCTTTGTCCACTCGTGTCCTTCACTGTATAGTCTATCGTCTAAGACCTTAGTCCCGTCGGTCATCAGTGTCACCAACTCGGTTCTGGAATGCAGGTACTATAAATCACTTTGGGCAATTCAACCAACACGACCCTCACCGTACTTCTTGGGGTCGTAGAATGGCCATGATGTGACTCGCGCCGTCCTCATTCGACCCTTGATATCAATCTCAACAATATCATCATTACTAATGCTACCCGGAGTCACATACGCCAGTCCAATTCCCTCTTTCGTGATAGGTGATATACCACCACTTGTGATTTCGCCGATTTGAGTGCCTTCGAAAAAGACTGGATAATGCTCACGAGGTATTCCTCTATCAATCATAATCAGACCGATTCTTGTCTTCCTGATTGTCTTCTCTTTCTTATGACTTCTGACTACATCATAGCCATAGTAGTGGGGGTCAACCTTGAACTTCACAGCATATGAGATTCTGGCCTCTATTGGGGAGGTGTCCTCATCTAATTCGTGACCATATAGAACGAAACCAGCCTCAAGTCTTAGAGAGTCCCTAGCTCCGAGACCACAAGGTTTCACACCAAACTCTTCACCCTGTTTGAGAATCTCTTCCCAGAATGATATGGCTCTCTTTATGCCCTCGGAATCAAATGGTGTGTTCAGAACTAGTATTTCGCCACCACTCTCACCGGTGTAGCCTGTACGACACAGGTAAGTATCGTATCCTGCGAGCTTGACAGGAGTGCAGCTGAACCGTCCGAACTCATGAACATCCTCTCCGGCCATCTTTGTAAGAAGGGATAGTGCCTTTGGGCCTTGAACTGCAATCATGGCCACATCCTTGGATCGATCCTCCACTTTGATGTCAAACTTCTCAGCATTCTTCAGAAGATGGTTCCTTATCTTGGGACCGTTGTCTGCATTGGTCACCCATATGTACTCGTCCTCAGCAATCCTGTATAACATAAGGTCATCATGAGTTCCTCCACGTTTGTTAAGGCAGGTCGAGTAATGGCCATCACCAATTTTCAGCTTGCTCACGTTGTTCGTAGTGAGCGTCTGGAGGTATTCGCAAGCCTGTGGGCCTGTAATCCAGAAGCGATACATATTGGTGGTGTCGAAAATGCCCACCGTATTCCTTACAGCGAGATGTTCTTCTCTGATATCTGTGAATCGAACTGGCATTTCCCACCCTGCAAAGGGTACAATATCACCATGTTCTTTGTGCCAAGCATATAGATGAGTTCGTTCAAGCGGTTTATTCATGATGGACACGACCTTGGCGCGGCGATGCTAAGGTTTTATTTCCTTCTGTATTGTCAATTGCTACCAACAGTTAAGGAGTAGTCAGATTGGGTGCTCGTTTCGTCAGATTGGATAGACTCAAAGTGGGCAAGGATTATCCAGTCCGGGTAATGGGAGTGATTAATCTCTCGGATGAGTCCTTTTTTAGAGGATCCATTGTTGGGGACCCTGCAGAACTGGAGAAAGTAGTCTTACAGGTAGATGAAGATGGTGCAGATTTAATCGATGTTGGAGGCGCGTCAACAGCACCTGCAAGAGTATATGGAACGTCAGAAATCTCGGTAGAAGAGGAGCTTGAACGCATCGGTGTAGCAATACCCAAGATTCGTAAACTGACTAGTCTACCTATCTCAATTGACACTGTACACGCCCCTGTTGCGGAAAGGGCAATTGGCCTTGGAGTTTCGATTGTGAACGATATCTCAGGACTGCAAAATGATAGTCAAATGGCTGAGATTGTGGCTGCCAAGCAGGTGCCCGTCATACTTATGGCGAACTGTGGTGCGCCATGTAGATCCCTGAAGGATGCTGTTGAATCATTGAAGAGAAGCATCACTATCGCAAAGAAGGCGGGAATTGACGAGGAGTATATCATAGTTGATCCAGGAATCGGCTTTGGAAAACTACCTGAGGTTGATTTTGCATTGATACGTGGACTAGGACAGTTCCTGTCACTGGGACAACCTCTTTGTGTAGGGGTTTCAAGAAAGGCATTCATAGGAGCACTTCTGGAGCAGCCTGACCCGACTGACCGTCTAACAGGAACAATTGCAGCCACTTCAATAGCTGTAGCAAATGGTGCGGACATTATTCGTGCTCATGATGTGACAGAAGCGCGATTAGCTGCTAGGGTGGGAGAATCTCTTCGACAATCGGGTGATGGTCCTTGAAATGGGATGATTGGCAGGGTTTCTATTGGAACATCGTTGAACGGTTGAACCTGAGTCCTGATGATGATCGTGCTGCCACGAAACTCCTTTCATCTCTGCTAACCAATGTGGACACAGCCTCTTTGCTCACCAAACTAGATGCAATAATCAGGGAGAATATCGTGGTTGTTTGTGGTGCTGGACCATCGTTAGAACGCCATTTGAACGAAATTCAGGAATATGCAGAGTATGATAACGCGGTTTTTGTGGCAGTAGATGGAGCATCCACTGCATTTGTACATGCAGCCCATCATTGCGAGATAGTAGTAACAGACTTAGATGGAGACATCAACCACATTCGTGCGCTAATAGATCAAGGCGCCTTGGGGATTGTACATGCACACGGAGATAATATGGATGTGGTAGAACCTGTGGTTCCCATGTTGGGTCCTGTACTGGGCAGCACTCAAGTAGAACCCAAAGGGAATATACATCTCTGGGGTGGATTCACAGATGGTGACAGAGCGTGTTTTATCGTCACGCATTATGGACCTGAACGTGTGATATTGGCTGGGATGGATTTTGGAACAATAGTAGGACGCTGGTCCAAATCGAGTCATGACTCTGATTTCCTTGCTAGTGAAAGAAAACGTGTGAAACTTGAGATAGCACAGGAAATGATTGCGCTATTGAGAGAAAGAGGAGAACCCGAGTTCATCATATGGAACTGAGTTCTCAGTATAGAAAGCTAGATCCTGCCAAGTATGTGGCAGGATTTACTAACCGTAGTATTGCGCTGTCTTAATTCCGAACATGTACGTGATTATGAGAAACGCAACACCTGCTAGAATCATGCCAAGAGTCATCAGGCGTGTAGCATAACCAGGTTGGAAAACGTACTTGGATGCATAGTATAGGAGTCCTAATCCAAGCGTGCCGATCATGATTGTAACTGAGGCTACGATGCCTTCCAAACCAAGTTGGAGGTCAAGTCCTGGTGCAATCAGAATGGGGATTTCGTTTGCACCCCCTGCTATGGCCGGAGGAGTTCGTACCAGAGTGTAGATATTGCCACCTAATACAAAGAGAACAACTGCCATAATGACTCCAAATACAATGAGGTCGGGAGGTCGGGTTGGCATCCCAAATCTCGGCCTCGTGAGTCGTACTCTGGGTCTAATTATGATGCTCGGCCACCAAGGTTTCAATCGTTATTGACCTCGAGCCGACTCGTTCTGGGGTCTGCTTTTAAGACTATCGCGGAAACAAGAGTTGTACTAGGATGATTGTTGCTCTGCGGGCAGCATTTAAGCGTCGCAGAAGTCTGTCCAAATCACCGAAGGGAGCGTTGATTCAATCTGTCGCGAATCTTGATAATCTCTGAGAAGCCAACAGCTGCAAGAAGAATAGCCGAAGCCCTTGATGATACATCATCCCCTGTTGAGATTAAGAAACGGAAGGCATCTTACTTTGAATGCAAGAGAGGGCGGGACACTCTCCTTGTTGTATATGCCCTAGGCCATCTGTATGATTTACGACAGACCGTGAAGGGTTGGACTTATCCTCGTTTAGACATGGAGTGGGCACCAAAACACGAAATTGTGAAGAAGGCAGCAGAAACCAAGTACATCATCAATCTGATCAAGCGACTATCGAAAGATGTTGATAGCTTCGTCGTGGCAACTGATTATGACATTGAAGGCAGTTTGATTGGCTATCTCACACTCAGATATGCATGCAAGGCAGACCCGAAAAGTGCGAAGAGAATGTACTTCTCGGCACTCACTAAAACCGACTTAGAAGCCGCCTATCAAGGACTGGAACCTCAATTGGAATTCCCCATGATAGAAGCAGGTTGTGTACGACATGAAATTGACTGGCTTTGGGGGATCAACTTGACACGAGCCTTGACTCTTGCCATCAAGAGGGTGTCCGGTTGGTTCAAAATAGTTTCTACAGGTCGGGTACAAGGACCGGCCTTGGCATACGTTGCTGAGCGGGAGAGGGAGATTAATGTATTCGTACCCACTCCCTTTTGGGTTATACAGACGACAGGAGAGTACGATGGAGGAGAGGTAGAGCTTGAATACTTCAGGAAACGAGTACAGAACAAACAGCAAGCGGATACCATAGTCGACGAACTGTCGGGTAAGACTGCCATCGTGGACTCAGTGAACCGCAGAGTGGTATCACAATCACCGCCGGTTCCGTTCAATCTCAGCGGGCTTCAATCGGAGGCGTACAGACACTTTGGTTTCAAACCAAGTCGGACGCTAGCCATCGCGCAGAAGCTGTATCTGGACGCACTCATCTCGTATCCTCGGACAAGTAGCCAGAAGATACCAAAGAGCATCAATGTTAAGCTGATACTTGACGGACTGAGTACAAACAAGACATATTCTGCCCTGGCAAAACAGGTCCTTCAAGGTGAACTCGTTCCTATTCAAGGAAAGATGGACGATCCAGCACATCCAGCAATCCATCCAACCGGCAAGAAACCTGAACGCAGACTGACACCTAGTCAGAAAAAGGTCTACGATCTCATAGTTCGTAGATTTCTGTCGCTGTTCGGAGAACCTGCGGTGAAAGAAAGCCTTAGGGTAGACGTTATTCATGATGAACACAAGCTGTACTTGCGTGGACTCCGGGTCCTGAAAGAGGGGTGGATGTCTTTCTATGAACCATATGTGGTAACCTCAGAGAGAGTACTGCCTTCACTAGACACAGGTGATTTGATCAGACTTACTTCTGTTGCTGCGGACTGGAGATACACCGCCCCACCCCCTCGGTTCAATCCGTCCAGTCTGTTGAAGAAACTAGAGGTCGAGAACCTCGGCACCAAGTCAACACGTGCTTCGATTGTTGACTCGGTCAAGTCTAGAGGGTACACACTGAGCGAGCGTTTCGAGCTGTCCACTTTGGGATATGCGACGTTCGAAACACTGAACCGGTACGTGCCTAAGATGCTCTCCGTCGACCTAACACGTCAACTGGAAGCTGAGATGGCCCAGATTCAGGAGAGAAAGAACAGTAGGGGGGCGGTGCTCAAGAAAGCAAAAGAAGAACTCCTCACACTATTGGAAAGCATTAGAGAACAGGAGGAACTGATTGGTCAAGAGCTGGTTGCAGGACTCCAGAGATACTGGAAAGCCAAGCAGGAGATTGGTCCATGTCCTAGCTGCGATAACGGAACATTGATCGTAGTCAGGTCTCCGAAGAGTGGAAAGAGGTTCCTTGGTTGTTCGAATTACAGAGATGGGAATTGTGAAGTGACATTTCCACTTCCACAAAAAGGGGAGATTGTACCACTGGACAAGCAATGTCCTGACTGTGGCTTCCAGATAATCAGGGTTGTATCTAGGAAAAGAGCATGGGAAACGTGCATCAACTGGAGTGAGTGTCCTGGCAGACGCGAAGACCTGAAGGCCTTGGAAAAACGACGGGGCAAGATGGCAGAGGAGGTGGATTCCGATGAATAAGTGTGAGATTTGTGAACGGGAAACCGAAGCAGAGTACTGTTCCTATCATCAGGCGGCCTCTCAGAATCTACAGACTGCATTCGATGTGTGGCGGAATGCACTCGAAATCGAATGGAAGGAGTATCTTGTATCATTACTGGCAACAGAAGAACTAGGAGTATGGGTGCGGGATGTCATTACTCATCTCATGTTAAGAGATTCGTCTTCAAGGTAGATAGAATCTCCATCATCCATCTCTGGTCCAGATTTTTCACTCCTACAATCAACATGCAGGTCTTGGTGGTCCATACTGCAATTCTCTCTGCAATAGTACGTACATATGTGTTCTCAGCCCCCACAGTGAAGAGGCCAGCAGAAGACGGTTCACTCCGCCCCTGAGCAGGGGGGATTGCGAAGGCGGATATACCGAATTTGAAGCTGTCCCTGTCAGAAACGAGAATGAGAAGCCCGTTATCCAAACTCATCACTCGGACCTTGAGTTTTCCCTGAGATGTTTCGGAAATGAACTCAGTAATATCATCAGACTTCAATTTGCTCACTGAGTCATTGTAGAAAGCAACATGGTTATCAATGGTATGCATTCACTTCATTCTGAGGTTCATATGTCCGGGCAAATTTCTTTCTCAGACTTCTTTCCTTACACCAAATCCCGAAAGGGACAAGATGACATGATGAAGAAGATAGAGGCGACGGTGAAAAGGGGAGCCCAGTCTTGCATTGAAGCTCCGAATGGATTCGGAAAGACCGTGGCCACGCTGTGTGGCGTCCTGCCATGGATTACGGAGAACCGTGGAAAAATTCTCTATTGTGCAAGAACACACAGGCAACTGGATCGGGTTATGGAAGAGCTGGAGGGGATTTCTGAGCATCAGCCTGTTACCGGAGTTTCTTTCCGGGGAAGAAACCACATGTGCCTGAACAGCTTTGTGGTAGAAAATGCAGGCGTCATCGCTCCCGTCAGTGAAGTTTGTAGACATCTGAAGGCAGAACGCAAATGTGTCTATTACGAGTATATCCGAAAAGCAGGAGGACCCGAAGAATTGCTTGAAGAAATGCCATTCAAGGTTTTGAAAGCACCGGATATCGTGAAGATTGCTAAAATCAGAAGCTATTGCCCCTACGAGCTGGCCAAACAGCTTGCAAAGGTAGTTGATGTGGTTGCACTCTCCTATCTCTATGTCTTTGATCCTTTCATTCTTGAAACGTTCATCCCCGAGCTTGAAACACCCACATCACGAATAGTCCTAGTAGAGGATGAGGCCCATAATGTTCCATCGACTGCATTGAACTCTGCAAGTGATTCATTGACGGTAGGTACGATGCGGCAGGCAATGCGCGAGGCGACAACCTACAATGATTCGAAATCAAAGAATTTCTGTCGTGAACTGATTAGCTTGGTTCTTGATTTCCTCGGCAAGATGAAACAGGGGAGCGAGAAGAAGGTCAATCCCAGAGAAATTCTTGGTGTGGCACTGATTGGGAGTGAATTCGAAGATGAGGATGATCTCATTGCACATTTGCTTACTCAGGGTGCCAGTATTCGAAGAGCCCTTTTGAAGAGTGGCAAGTTTCCCCGTTCCAGCATATTCCGACTAGGGGACTTCATGAGTATGTGGCTTAGAACTGCCGAACGTGAAGACTACATGCATATTCTGAATACAGGAGCTGAGGGACAAGGCAGTGTCAAGGCTTCTCTTGACTTGGTGGCTCTGGACCCCACTGCAGTCACCCGGCCGATACTTCAAATGGTTCACAGCACCATTGCAATTTCAGGTACCATCTCACCACTCGATGCATATTCAGAGATGCTGGGTCTGAGTTCGGAAGCAATAACAGCAACATTCCAGAATCCATTTGTCACAAGCAATAGACTTGGGATGATTATTGAAGATCTTGACACCTCGTATAGGAATCGGACTGATTCTCTGTTCGAGGAAATCGTACATCATTGTGTTGCAGTTGCTCATGCAACACCCGGAAACACAGGTATCTTTGCACCAAGCTATTCAGTTGCGAAGGCCATCAACCACGCAGGCCTTGAAAGTAGACTAAGATGCAAGCTATTCACTGAGAAACCAAGAATGAAGAGCTCGGAAAACGATAGAATGATTAGCGAATTCAAGGAGTTTGGAGTGAATGGTGGAGCAGTACTCTTGGGGGTTCAAGGGGGTCGCAATTCTGAGGGCGGCGATTTTCCTGGACCTGAAATGGACAGTGTGATTGTTGTGGGTGTGCCCTATGCAAAACCCACTCTTAGAACTGAGGCATTGATAGAATACTACAATAAGAAATTCAATGGTAAAGGAAGAGATTACGCATACGTTATGCCTGCAATGACAAGGGCCATTCAAGCAGCGGGCAGACCAGTACGTAAGTCAGATGACAAGGGAGCAATAATCCTCCTTGATCAACGGTTCGGAACACCTTATCTTCGAAGATTCTTCCCCATTTGGTTACGTGATGTCATTCAAGTTGTACCCAATGATCCAGTACTTGTTTCTGATCAACTGCACAGATTCTTTTCCAGCTAAGACTTCTCACTGAGAAGCGCCTCTAATGTTACATTGTCAAGCAGCACAGACCTTGCTTCATCCTTTGTCAGAGAGAGTCGCCCGTCACTGATTCTGGAAACAAGTTGTACTAGTGAACGAATATACCCATCCTTCACATCTAGGTGGTAGTCAGACTCTACAGATCTACGGCCTCTGCGACTCGCAATTATGACAGCTGATGATTGGTCGGATTTACCCCTAACTGTCGTATTGCGTTCATCAACGAGCTCAACGAAAAAGGGGTAGTCAGTATCGCGTAGGCCACGAAGATATAGAACCTCGTATAGTCTTGAACCAGTGCCAATTCGGGTGACTATTGAACAGTCGGGATATATTCGCGAAATGAAGAGAGACCATCTGAGAGTAGAACGAACAGCCTCATGTGGGGTGGAACAGGTCTTAGAATGCAACCTTTGTCCGTTTTCAACAAGGGCTATACCAAACCGCATTCCAGGATCAACACCAACTACACAAAGTGACGGCAAGGATATGTCAAGCAGGTCAAACATGAGCCGGATTGTTGTTTCATCAGGGTCCATTGTGTCTTCAATCAACATAATTTTGGATTCCACTATGTGTGATAGCTTGGACATATCTGCGAGAGTTGTCATAATTACACCTGCGAGGCCATCTTCAATATCATCTGGTGCACGAATGACAAAGTGTATGCCCAGATTCTCAAGAAGCTCGATTGTCAGATAGAGCGTCTTCGGATTACGAGTAGCAATGGCAACTTCGTATAGAGACATCAAATCTGACCTTCTGAGAATAGGTTTATCTTTCGGAGAGCGCGACATTTTGATGGTGGTCCATGATTTGATTCTTTCGTCAGGTGTATCTCTGCTGGATCGGGTTCTTGATGGAGGCCTTCATACAGGGCGATTCACACATGTCTACGGAGAGGCAGGTTCAGGCAAGACTACATTGGCACTTCAGTTTGTAAATGCTGCATGTGGACTAGGAGTCTGTATCACCTTCATCAATTCCGAGATGTCATCCCCACTAGAACGATTGAAGCAAATCACAGGAAAGGAGTTTGTAGACATCGAAGACCTCGTACGTATAATCTCGCCCAAGAGCTTCATTGAACAGGGCGCGGTCATTGATGATCTCGAATTCTATGCGAAACATAACACAAAACTGATTGTCATTGATACACTTACGAAACTGTATCGAGCAGCCTTAGAAGACAAGAGTGTGAACTATGCAGCCCATAGGGAGTTGAACACTCAAGCTGGAATACTGAAGGGACTTGCCAGACATAGAGATATTGCGGTTTTGGTACTCAATCAAGTAAGGGGTAGCATGAAAAAGGGTCATGATTTCGAACCGGTTGCTGGTAACATTCTTGCGTATTGGTCCGATTCTGTAATCCGTCTGAGGAAGGGAAAAAGCAAGGGCGAGCGGATTGTAGAAAGGTTGATGCCGGAGGAATCTCCAAGGGGAGAAACTTTGTATCTTGCTCAGACTGGATTTGTAACAGAACGAAATCTGCAAGAAGGTTTGCAGGAACTAGGCGAATCTACCGAGGAGTAACACAGATGTATGCGGAACTTGCTCTCATCGGACTTGCTCTCTGGTTGGGACTTCCCGCATGGATTGCCAACTCAACCCCAGTAATCTTCGGCGGCGGCCGGCCTATCGACGGCGGCAAGATGTTCCGAAACGGTGGTAGACTGTTGGGAGATGGTAAGACCATCAGGGGATTTGTCGCAGGCGTTTTCTGGGGGACTCTAACTGGAGCAATCTTAGTCTATGCTGCACCTTATGTGAGAAGTGGGATGGTCAACTATCTAACAGTGACCCCAGATATGGATGTGATTCTCAACATGCCCCTTTTGGTGGGATTCATGCTGTCAGTTGGAGCCTTGACTGGCGACTTGGTGGGGTCCTTTCTGAAAAGAAGAGTCGGGTTGCGTAGTGGTGCCCCATCTCCTGTCCTTGACCAGCTCGGCTTTGTTCTGATGGCCCTGATTTTTGCAGCTCCGTTCCTCGACCCAAATTCGTTTTATCCGGCTGTGTTAATCATCGTCACCTTTGGGATTCATTTACTTAGCAATACTCTTGGTTATCTAATTGGAGTGAAGAAGAACCCTTGGTGACTCTTCGGGTCAAGGTTCTGAATTGTTGCTAGGAAAACCATAAAAGGCAAGAAAGGGCTCTTATCGTGTTCTGGTGTTAATCGCTAGATGGATGGAATTCAGACAAGAGTCGCGTGTTTAGATGTGACAAATTTTATGTAATACCGGAGTCTATTCAACAATGAAGGTATCAATCATTTCTTCTAGAAATAGCATAGGCGCCGTGGATACTCTACTCCAAATTGGAAAGTGATTAATGTGAAAGTAGCGGAATGCATGCAGTCCGACGTAGTATACGTTTCAGTACCGGGCACCAGAGAAGACGTCTTACTGAAAATGGCAGAAAAGCAGATCAATGGATTCCCAGTCTGCAAAAAGGGTACAAAGACATTAGTTGGGATGATTACAAGGAGTGACCTTCTTCGTAATCCAGACGAAAACCAGATTGCTATGCTCATGATGAGAGACCCCGCCACGGTAACTCCCAGATCTGCAGTTAGAACTGCAATCAAGCTCATGTTGGAGAAAAACTTCAGGAGAATTCCAGTGGTTGATAATGATGAATTGGTTGGACTCTTATCGATTCCAGACATTCTGGGAGCAATCCTCGAGAACGATGAAAAGTTCCAGAAGATGCCAATCAAGGATTTTGTGAATATTCAGGTCATTGCGGTTTGGACTGAAACTCCACTCCCCCTCTCTTACATGATAATGGAGATGGCAGGCAAAAATGCTCTTTTCATAGTCAATGAAGAAGGAGGAGCTACTGGAATGATATCGGTCAGTGACTATATTCGATTATCCGAAGTTACCGTCGAGGACAATATATCCAAAACACATACTGGTACGGAATCCGGTGTTGAATGGGGATGGACCTCCAAGGATTTCCTCGTTGTGACAAAGAGATTGCTTAAGCTACCTCCTGTACCGGTTAGAGATGTGATGACTAAAACCATCATCAACGTCACTGAGGTTTCCTCTGTTGCTGATGTTGTGAGAATCTTGAGGAAGAATGACATTGATCAAGCCCCGGTTCTATCTGCATCAGGCAGCCTCATCGGTATGATTGAAGACCGTGATTTACTCAAGTTAGCTGCTGAATCGACAAAATGAGTCGCCTAGAAATAGTCTTCAAGACTGGTCTGTTCAGACACAAACAGCGACTCAAGTGCAGAGTTCACGAGCCGAAGACGTTCCTGTAGGTATTGTCCGAGACCATGTTCCTCAATCAATCTCTCTGCTACAGAGATGTACTTGGATATGTTCTTCTCTCGCACCGTCAATGACAAATCTGAGCCACAGACACACTTCCCGGAGAGAGGAATCCTTCTAAAGACTCTGTGGCACGTCCTGCACTGTATCTTTTGCGTTGAGTATGCCCTAAGGTTTCCTCTAATGTCTCTGATAAAATGATGTGAGAGTACTCTCTCAGCGACATCCTGTGCGTCAACTGCGTCAATAAGGGTTGCGAGGAAGAGCTGTGCATTGAGCTTTTCTTCCATACCGCCTAGAATCTTGTATCTCGTGTTTGTGGGTCCTGCATCGAATGATGATGTGCCATGGGTGAAACCAAAGCCTTCATACTGTGCCTCAGAATCTATACGTGAGGCGATAATGTCAACCAAGTTTTCTACAACCTTGGGGTGTTGTGCGTGAGCAACCATATCGAAGAACTGAGCCGGGTATCTGTGACAGACCTCAATGTTGTGTGCCTCATCATCAACCTCTGAAGGGTTGAGAATAACTGACAGAACAAGAGGAGCGTCCATAAAACCACCTCTCCCAGCCGGAAGATAGGACTTGGAAAAGTTGATCAATGCGTCCAAGACAAGTAGGAGTGCATCCTCGTCACCATCACAGTTCCTCCGTTTTGCAGCATGCCAGTAAGGATGGGCATAGCATATACTTGCGTTGGTGAAACCGATTATCCGTCCGATTATACCCGCGGAAGTATGTGGGGCAAGACCAATCACTAGTTGTCCAACAATATCATTGGGTTCGGAGAAGTTGTAGTATCTCTCAAGCCCATAGATTTTCTCCAAACAGTCATCAACGAACTTGCCAACCCTGATCATGTAATCTGCGCCGTTCTCGGGAATTATAATGTCTTGGACCTTGAGTTCAACTATTTGATTCTCGTCAACAAGTGGTTCTCCCTTATAGTCAGAGTAATAGCCTATCTCCTCAAGGCTTTCTACTGAGACCCCAATCTCTTTCGGTGTAAAGTGTGTCAGAGGAGCGTCAGTCACATCGAATCTGGTTGTACCATCCCGATAGCAATAGACCCCGTGCTTTGCACGGAGAATGCCCTTTCCTAGGTATTCTGGAATCTTCGAATCACTGGTGAGACCTAGAACGCCACGAGGATTATAGGTCTGGGGCTCATTGACCTCAACCTTGGTCCTATCAAGCAAATCCTGCATATCAACAATGATGTCCCTAGTGGAACGGATCTGGTTGACATCATGACTTCTGGGACACATTCCAGTAGTTTCATCAATTGGCAGTCCACAGTCATCTTGGGAGCACCACCTTTCAATCTCAGTATGGAATCCGCATTCCGGACATCTGGACTCAAAAGTCTTGTTTCCACAGGCTGGACATGTCCTTGAAACAAGCTCGAGAGATGTCCCTGATATCATAGAAGATCTAGAAACCTCATCGGTATCAATATCAAAGGAATCTAGTGTTTGCACTGCTTGAACACTTCTTGCCACGTGTTCTAGTCGTCGTTCACTACCTTTTGTACGACCAACTGGAAAAAGCACTTGGACTGGCGGATGCATCTTGCGTTCTTCTGCCTTCTCGGGCCGCCCCATTCTGGCTCCAATGGAAAACCCTAATTTGTCGCGTAATTCTACATCAGCTACTGTGTTTAGTATTGCTAGAACGTCCTCTGTTTTAGTTTCTCCAGTATCACCTTTACCAAGCTGGGCAAGTACAGTGAAAGAGTCGTCTGTTATTCGAAGCTGCTTGCCACTCTCATTGAGTGTGTGTGGTATCCCTAGCTTTTCGAGGATGGCCTTTTGTTTTGCGTTATTAGGGAGTGTAATCACATCACCTACGGGTTCTTTCTTTATCCTGTACTTTGATAAGAACCAAGAACGAAACTTGAAGAACTCCACAGTGTTGAGAACTCGCCATCTGTATAGATACCGGGGATGTAGTGGGACCTTGAATTGTTTGGACAGATTCAATGCATGCTTTGACGATGGGACTATTGATAGAGGTGACTCGATGAACTCTGCAAGCTCTTCCGGTGTGAGGTCTATCTTAGCAAGGCGGCGTTCAAGTTCCGTCTTGCTCAGATGATTACAGGCTTGGTCCAAATCATGTGACCACCATTCTTCACAGTATCCAGAAGGAACTAGAGGATGATTATTCTCTAGGAATTCGCCGAGTGCAACAAGAATGTCACCCAAGTAGATTATGCGTTCTATTTTCCCCTCAAGGTTTCGTGCATCGTCAGCAGATGATATCTGTTTCACAGTGCCATTCTTCAGGAGTATGATTGGACCCTCGATTGTGTCAACAGGTGAAACAATTGACCCCTTTCCCGGTCGTTCTGTGCGGATGTGAGTACCGGGAGCAAGAAATTCCTCAACAACGTACATGGTCGCAGGATGAACTCCAACTGCTGCAAGTCCAGTGTTTCTGGATCGCCCATATCTAAGTCGAAATCCTCCAACTCGAGAGGGGTGTGAGAATACAGGTCGCCCTCCTATAACATCAACCAGATAGTCTGATTTTGGTTCGAGTTTTTTCGACGGATCATCGCTCTCGGGAGTATCCGTCTTGGACGTTGCTTTGACAAGAGTGTCCAACCACTCCCACCCGGGCATTTCTAGGCGATCCACGATTTTGGCCAGTTTTGCAGCACGACCTACCACTCCATCGTTGAGTACCAAGACCGCGCCGCCTCTGACACGGTTAGTTTCAATACGTTCGATATCTCTGCTACCAGATACTTCGAACTCTTCCGTGGGCTCGCCAGTTAGCATTATAGGCATCTTCGATGCAGCGAGCTTGATTAATTCTGGATGTACTGTGTATTGAAGATTCGCTGCTCTCGAATAGAGTTCTACCTCTTCCAAGGCGCGTTCTATCTCAAGTTCGGTCGCCTTGAAAGAAGGTAGATCAAGAACTTGACGCACGTAATCTGCAACCAGAACTGTCATGGCTGCCTCTGTTCCACCCGCAGCACGAATTGGACCAGCGAGGTAGATTGCAAGATACTGATCAGCCCCGGAGCCTCTGATACGGACCTTTGCAATGCCTTCTATGGGTGCTGCAGTTATGCTCTCAGTAAGAATTGAGAGAGCCACACGAACTGCTTTGTCTGCTGCCTTCTCTCTGTCTTCTATCCCTCCAAGCTCGGACAGTGCAATCTCCTTCGCAACTTCGAAAGCGACTTCCTCTCGGGGCTTTGTTTTCTGTAGTTCACGAATTCTTTTTGCTACGCCTTTAGGACCTTCTAAAGTTGCCTCGACACGGCCTGCTACGTCATGCGCAGGTGGGATTTCGACTCTAGTTGATGGATCGACACCCTTAGCTCTTGCGGCTTCTGCAATAGCATAGATGCGCTCGATTTCTGAGTTTAATTCCTCGAAGTATATCCCGTAGTTGAAACTATGCTTGGGAAGAGTTAGACCAGTATCTTTCACAATGTGTCATGTGGTTGCTGACATATTCTGTATTTGACTTTTCGGCCTGCTCGATAAAACGCGCTCAGTTTTACAGTATGAAGAATGGGACTGGAATGGCGTTAGCTCGGAACAAGCGAGCAGGGCTTTTATAGGAGTCTCATAGGATGATTAATTGAGAGAGGACTAGGAAAGACCGGAATGATGACATTATGCTTTCACTGGAAGAAACAATTGAACAAATATTGAAACACCTACCACAATACGATAGGGAGGCCATTCTCGTCATGATTCGGGAAAAGCGAGAAGAGCTTGGAGCAGATGTAATCAACGAAGAGTCTGCCGCAATGATTGTTGCACGCGAATTAGGTGTCGATCTCTCCCAAGAATCGTCCGGAGCGCGTTTTAGAATTGACGACATTACTGAAGGAACAAGAAGTGTTACGCTCACCGCCAAGGTAGTCGAAGTTGGGACGGTCCGTACATTCACAAGAAAAGATGGTACTGAAGGCAAGGTTGCAAGTGTCATTATTGCCGACGACACTGGTAGAATCCGAGTGGCGCTTTGGGATGATATGACACAAGCAATATCGGATGGTCATGTCACACTAGGCTCTTTCGTCCAAGTACGGGGAGCTTATGTAAAGAAAGGATTTCGAGATGCATTGGAACTAAACTTGGGGCGTATGGGAGGCATTAGAGTCCTCGAAGACTACGAGGCGGATGATGTTGATTTCGACGTAACCGAAGCAGATATCGCAGGAGTTGGCGGCCTTCAGGATGGGATGTTCGATGTCACTGTCTTGGTAAAGGTAGTTCGAGCATTCAGACTCTCAACCTTCACTCGCAAGAAAGATGGTAATGAAGGAAAGGTACTGAGTATCATCGGGGCAGATGAGAGCGGCAGCATTCGAGTAGTCTTTTGGGATAATCTTGCTGAGGAAATGGATGGTGTCCAACCAGGTGAAGTAATTCGTGTCACACAAGCCTATACAAGAACATCTCAATCAGGTTTGGAGGTTCACAGTAGTAGGTCATCGGCAATTGAACGCGATATCAAGGGCAAACTTAAGGATGTCGAAGGTACAGAGGTAACAAGTAGTTTTGCGGAAACTCTAGGACGAAAAACAATAGCCGAATTAACACCGGATATGAAGGACGTCGATGTAGAGGGCAAAGTCACTAGACTCTTCCCTGCCAATGAATGGGAGAAAGAAGATAGAAAGGGCAGGGTTCAGAATATCTTCATTCATGACGAATCTGGTGGGGAACTTCGCATCACTTTTTGGAATGATGATGTGGACAAGATTGCAGACCTACAGGTAGGTGACGTAATTAGAATCAAGCATGGATACGTAAGAGAACGCGAAGGTAGGATAGAGTACCAAGTCGGTCGCAGGTCGGAAATCGAAATCAATCCGGAAAACACAGAGTTGGCTGACCTTGAGATAACAGACGCCGGACAGCAGACTCTCATTGCTGCTGAGAGGATGATTATTAGGAATATTGATGAGAGCTCAGAAGGCCGAAGTGTCGAAATTTCTGGGCTTATTGTTGGAGTTTCAAATGTATCACCCATCTACCCCGCCTGTCCAGAGTGCGGCAAGAAATTAACTGAGAAGGGTAGTGATTACTTCTGTCAAAAATGTGACAGTGAGATGAAGCCTGAACATAGAGTTGCATTCAAGATCACGCTAGATGATGGTACTGGTTCTCCTGATGATGATAGTACAGGTTCTATCAAAGTTATGCTCTTCGGTAGAGTTGGGGAGAAGATTTTGGGAGTAACCGCACAGGAAGCACACGAGCTGATAGAAAAATCTGGGGTCGAAACAGAACCGATAGATGTCAGTAAAGACATGATAATCGGAAAACATGTCACAGTTCAGGGTCGTGTGAGCAAGTACAGAGAAGAGATTGAGATTACTGCCAGTCGTCTTGTAGAAACTGACCTGAAACAGGCAGCAAAACTGACCAGAGAAGACCTAGACAAGCACTAGACGCTCGCCGCAATTAACACCCTGATTCCTTCAATGAATCGTGACACATCGTCTTGGGTGTTATATAGATAGAAACTGGCCCGTGCGGTTCCCTTTGATGGAGAGATACCCAGCTGGTAGTGGAATGGATGTACGCAGTGTGCACCACTCCTGACCATCACACTGTATTCATCATTGAGAAAAGTTGCAATGTCATGAGCTGTGTCCACCGTGTCAATGAGGAATGTGACTAGACCCGTCTTTATACTGACATCATCAGTACCAAAGATACGAACATGATCCATCTGTTTCAGTTCATTGAGCGCCGTGGCCAAGAGACCCCTTTCGTGTTTCTCAATCTCACGAAGACCAATGCCAGTAAGATACTCGGCTGCGACTCCTGCGCCTATAGCGCCAGCATAGTTCTGAAGACCTGCCTCGAACTTTTCTGGTGGAGGAAGGTACTCTGGAATAATCTTCCCATTCTCATAACGCACATCAGCAACAGTATCGCCACCGACAAGAAACATGTCCATTGACTTGAGGTGTTCCATCTTGCCGTAGAGGACTCCGACGCCAGTCGGGCCAACCATCTTGTGAGCAGAAATGGCTGAAAAATCCACGTCCATATCTTGCACATCAAGCGGATGGTGGGGTGCGTATTGAGCATCATCAGACATCACCAATGCTCCTCGATCATGTGCAATCTCGGTTATCTCTTTGATTGGAGCAACAGTACCGGTGACATTGGATGAGTGTACTACAGAAACCAATTTTGTCTTGCCGTCTATGATCTCCTTCCAGTCCTCAATATCAAAAGTGCCATCTTCCTTGGCCTCGACTAACCCGATTTTGAGACCGTCCCGTCTTGCTCGTTCTATGAAGGGCAGTGAACCACTGTGATGTTCTAGAGTAGTTGTGACGATTTTGGCGTCTTTGTCAAGCTTCACACAGTTCGCAACCATGTTCATTGACTCTGTGGCATTTCGGGTCCAAACGCATTCTTCCGGCTCGGCAGCATTGATGAACTTTGCGAACTTCCCTCTTGATGCAGAGTAAGCCTCTGATGCTTCCTCGCCAAGTTTGTGGATGCTCCTTCCTGCACATGCGGGATACTGTTCATAGTACTCACTCATGGCATCTATGACCTGACGGGGTTTGAGTGCCATGCATGCACTGTCTAGGTAAACAAGTCTATGACCATTGATTACTCGCCTAAGGACCGGAAAATCATCTCTCACCCTTGCCCAATCAACCATGTTACTCCCTCACAATAGACCAGCGGTATCCGCCTTTACCGAACTTCTTCTTGATCATTCCTTTCTCAACCAGCTGGTTTGCTGCGACCACAAAGGAGTCACCCCCAGCGCAATCAGCACACAAGTCGGAATACTCGGGTCTTCGAGCAATCTCAAGAATCTCTGATGTGGTCAGGGATTCTGACGATTCCAGCGCACGAAGAACGCATTGTGCGTTCTTTGATAGGTCTGACATGGATTGGGGTCGAAGCTCTTCGTCATAAGAAACCTTCTGTACGACTGAGGTCACTTAACAAAACGCTTAAATAAAATCCGTCGAGGCTGAGCCTGTCTGTTTCTTTCGGGCCTCTGCTCGTATTGTGTGAAATAGGCTAAGGTGAGTAACAATGGGAAGACGACGACGCCAGAAGGTTCGACGCAGACCACAGAAACGAATTCCCGATGTCTATGACTGTCCGGACTGTGGTAATACTGCTATCAAGATTGAACTCCATCGTGACGCAAAGTTTGCAACAGTGAAGTGTGGATCTTGTGATCTTGAAATGAACATTGAAGATCTCAACCCTCTTACCGAATCTGTTGACATCTACGGTGCATTCATAGACAAGTTCTACGCGGCCAGAGAGGAAGAGGACACCTAGTTGGCATGTTGAGCAATGCCAACAATCAGGAACCATTATAAGCGGAGTTCATCCGAGGGTGCGAGATTCATATGCAGCCCAGCTTTCTTGTAGATGTCCTGCCTATCATCCTTAGTACATTGGGTATTCTAGCCCTATTCTTGATTCTGGGCTACATGATTTATGGTGAAGAAGAAGAGGAGTAGTAGTCATTAGTCTTCTGGGAGAAGACTCTCAATGAATCTTGAGTCGTTTATTCAACTTGCTTTTGGTAATATTGCATCACACATAGCTAATCTGGAAACGTTAAGAGTTCTTATACAAGAACTGGGTACAGAAACAGAGTCCATCGAGCAATTCATCCAAGCGATTCTTTCCAAGATGGAAACTGCTGAAGTGACTTTGAGAACTGATATTCGGATCTTAGTCAACGAAGTACGTAGACTTGTAATGAAGAAGGAGAGCAACGGATGAATCCGGGGACTGACAAAGACAAGCCATTCATAGTTTTTGCAGGAAGAAGCAATGTTGGAAAAAGTAGTACTGTAAGAGAACTGACTGGCAAGAAAGTGCGCATAGGCAAACGTCCAGGAAGTACAAAATGGGAGCAATTGGTTGATGTTGGTCCATTTGTAATCGTCGATCTTGCGGGCTTCGGGTACATGGCTGGACAGAGTAAAACAGCTATCGAGGAGATGAAGACATCTCTTATTCAGAAACTGGAAAAATGGAGTGAGCGAATCATCCTCTCCGTTTTGATCACGGATATATCCCTATTTCGCACTCTTTTCGAGAGATGGGATAGTAGAGGAGAGATACCAGTTGATGTTGAGTTCTACAGCTTTCTTTCAGAAATCTCACCAGAGGTCATTATTGTAGCAAATAAGAGTGACAAGCTCCGAAAGAAGGACTTGCCAAAAGAGCTCGAGTTTATGCGGGAGAAAATGAGGAAAGCTGTACCGGGAGTTGAACCGAGAATAATCGTAACTGCAGCTAGCAAGAGAGATGGAATAGATGATTTGCGAAAGGCTGTAGAGAAGACTCTTGAACTCCGGAAACTTCCTAGACCACAATGGTAAGGAAATCACCGTATCTTCCTGAATAGGTAGACTGCTACTCCAAGAATTAGTATGGCAGATGATATAATAGCCATCGGTACGATTGCACTTGGTGATTCCACGAAGTCTTGGGAAAGCCAGTTCAACATATTCATGAACAGGCGTGAATTGTCTGCCTGATAGAACCACTGAAGCTCAGACAAGGAATTAGCCTCTGGAAAGTCTAGATTCCGTCCCGAGAACATGATAGTCGAGCCTGCTACAATCACTCTGCTCTCATCAAACTCGAAAACCGCCATCCACGGCGGGAATGTGCCATTTATCGCCGAATAGGAGAGTGGTTTCTCCTCGAACTCCGCCAAAGTCATGTTTGGAAATGAAGCATTGGCCCAAGTGTTGGGACCTCGGCGGTATTGTGCGAAAGATGTGTCATAGCCAGTGGCAACTGCACTGGGTACATCAATTGGTTTCAGTGTTCCGACCATTGTGATTAGAGAGTTGATGTCATTGAAGATTGGGTGAGTTGTATCCCATGTTGTGGAATCTAGCTCGAGTACCCAAGGGATTGATGCATTCAATGCGTGTTCATAGTCAAACATTGTGTCTGCCCTGATTGTCCCGTCAGCTGATTCATTCACACTGAAACGAACGCTGGTCATATTGATTGCATCAAAGAAGTTGTTCAGAGCGAGGTTGTCTCCTGTGTCTCGGAATGGTTGTTCGATCCAGTAAGTTGAGTTCTGGGCGATTGTCGGTCCACCGAGAACTAGCAGAGAGCTGTCATTTGCCAAGAACTCGGCAATCGCACTGACCTCATCCTCTTGAAATTCAGCTGAGCTGTCCGGTTCAGCTATGATTAGGATATCGACATCGCTCAATATGGTTTCATTGAGAGGGTCACCTATGTTGACTCGTACGATGTATTTCGTCGATGTGTTCACCATATCAAGCATCAATTTCAGACCGTGCGCTTCATCATCTGCTGTGAATTGATTCAAGTGAGTCTGATCAAAAAGGACCACAACTTGGTCAATGTCTTCAGTCTGAGCAGATACTTCACCCTGAAAACACGTCATCACTAACATGAGTGTAATCATGACAACAGCAATTTGTGGTACTCTCTTGAAACGTAACATGAACTACATCCGACCTCTTCGCTCAGACAGCGTGCCAAAATCTGGGCTGTGTTTTAAACCTTACTTCATACAATCCAATGAACTACAATGATTAACCGGTCTTACGCCACTCAGAATACAGCTTTCTCCGTTCAACATCAGTGCTATCGATTGTGTTGTGATGTTTTCGGATTGCTGCAATTTGCTGTGCTAGAAGATGATAACACATCTTGGCCTCGCCGTTTATTACCACGGACTGGTAGAAATCCCTGCATGTGCAAAAGATTTCAGGAATTACCAAGTACTGCCTCTTGCGCCCCTTGACCGTCCACTTTACCGACTCACTGGGCCGGAAAACATACTTGGTCACTCGGCTCTCTTCAAATGCTCGATATGCTCTCACAAACCTCTTGCCATACCGTTCTCTGAAGAATTCTATATCATTCTGCCCAAGCTGTTCTTTTGAAAGACGCTTCAGCTCGTAAGGATTGAGTGACATTGTGCTCAATCTTTGATTCTGATAGCGGTGTTAAAATGTCGTATGGTTGGTCAGTTCTCTGTAATAGAGAACATCTTTGAAGATAGAGGTCTGCTCTTGGGAACAGTCACGGCGTTGTGGAAACACTATGATGAGAGGATTTTGCAACGAAACGATTAAATCAGTGGCAGAAAGGGTGACTCTCGAATGGGTCGGTGGTCTAGCTTGGTATGATTCTTGGTTCGGATCCAAGGGATCGCGAGTTCGAATCTCGTCCGGCCCACCACTTTTCCTCTGCTCAGATAGCAAATACTTTTCTCAAGGTTGGTAGTACGGTTAAGATATGTCCGACATCTATGAAATAATGGCCAAGTATTACGACGCAATGTACTCTTGGAAAGACTATGAGGCAGAGTCACAAAGAATTCACGAGATTATTCAGAAGTACAAAACTTCTGCTGGAGTCACCCTCCTAGACGTCGGATGTGGAACTGGTGGTCATATTGAGTATCTCAGGCTGCACTATGAAGTGAGTGGGTTGGACCTTAGTGAAGCAATGCTCAAGGTTGCCAGAGAGAAGTACAATGATGTTGAGTTCTTCCAAGCCAATATGACCAACATGAGTCTGGATAGGAAATTCGACATCATCACTAGCCTCTTTGGTTCAATTGGTCATCTAACAACACAAGAGCAATTAGAGAAGGTCATTCACACATTCTCAAGACACACCAAATCAGGTGGTATAGTTGTTATTGAGCCATTTGTTACCGAAGAAAGTGTTCATCCAAAGTTCACGGGAATCCTCTGTCTAGACCAACCAGACATCAAGATCGCCCGTGTGAATGCTAGTAAAATGGAGGGAAATGTCCTCTATCTCAACTTTCACTTTCTCATAGCAACAGATGAGAAGGTCGAGCACTTGGTTGACCCAAGTCCTATGGGTATCTTCCCGAGAAGTGCATTCACGAGTACTATGGAAGAAAGCGGATTCACTGTGAACTATGTGGAGCCAGGTCTCATGGAGAGAACTGGGATATTCGTGGGAGTGAAGGAGTAGCAGAGATTCCAGACGAAGGAGGCTTTATGATCCTTATGGGGAAGGGCTTCACTCCTGAAACTCTGGACTCTATCACTGGTAGAGTGTTTATCGCAGGAGATTGTGCAATAGAAGAAACACAGGAGCGCTTAGTAGAACAACTTGGAAAGAAGAACGTCTTTGTCAGTCCTACATGCAACAGACTTGCTTCTACCACAACCGCCCTCTGCAAGCTCATGGGTGTGAGTCCATTGGACCTGATCCCCTCAAAGACTGCCACTATCAAGTTTCTATTGATTGCTAAACTTCATAGATCCAAGGCACTGATTCCTGATATCTTCTGAATACAACATTTTTCAAGCAATTTCATTAGAGAGTGCATAGAGTATAACAGCTGCTGTACCTGAGGGACCTATGTCAATCTTGGACTGTAGGCTCACACACTTGCCCAAGTCCATCTCTTTCCTCGAGAATGAACTATTGCTCGCTGAGAAGACTAGTACGAGCTTTTCACCCGTCTTTGTCTGTTCCACTAGCTGCCCCAAGTCAACGCGCTCCTTTGTTAAGACTGGTGAAACGAGAAGAAGAGGCTCCTCGACCTCTAGAAGCTCTATTGCATCTTTCAGGTCAGGAAGGACCATGAAGTTCTTCTTCATTTTTATCGCAAGTCGATTTGCATCTGGAACTCCTGATTGTGCAGCGGAACCTTCAGCCTTTGTAACGACAAAGTTCTGAAAGCCCAGACCATAGACGACTTGTACGGTTTCGAGAACCTTTGAAACTGCATGTACATTGTGGAGTATTACATAGATGTTCTTTGTGATGTCACTCAATATGTTTCTGAACCTCCTTAGCAATTAGACTTGAGATTAGCGGTGGAACAGATTCGCCAATCTGGTTGTACTGACTATCAATTGGACCGGTGAATATGAAGGTATCCAGGTATGACATCAAGCGTGCATGTTCCCTTACGGTAAGAAGACGGTCCGCATATGGGTGTATGTAACGTGATAATCCGATGATGGATGTGGCAACCCGATCAGGGAAGAGTCTAACCCAGTTGGGCTTTGTCCGGTCTTTTGAACTCCTGAAATAGCGAATCCCCTGACCCCCTCGTGTCTTCCGCACTTGTTTCAGTTTATCATCAGTTATGATACGTAATTCATGATTTGGTACATCATTAGAGGGGGAGAACAGTGCACCTTGTTCAAGTGGGGGCAAGTCGCCAATTGCTTCCATCACTTTCGGTGGTGCGTGACGAGGAAGATTGAGTTCTAGATTGCTGATGAAGACGCGAAGGCGTTTGGATGGGTTTCCATGTTGATGGGCCCTTATCAAGTTGAAGTGAAGGTTGTCAACTCCAATACGATTGAACTCGCGTGCAACTATCTCGCGGCCTCCTCTCGGAAGAAGTGCTGCAACGTTCTCAATTATGAAAACCTCTGGAGAAAGGTCTCCAATCAAGCGAATCGTGTCAAGAAGAAGGCGGGCGGTCCCGGAACCGTAGATACGCTCAGCTGCGGGGGTGTTACTGTTGGGGTTTGCCCAACTGAATTCCTCACAAGGAGGTGAAGCTATCACGACATCTGGAGTGGCACCAAGTGCTCTCTCGATTTCAATAGCGTGTAGCCTGCCGATATCCCTCTGCAAGATTCTGGCACGAGAATAGTTGAGTGTATACGTAGAGAGAGAATTTGTATCGTTGTCAATGGCAAGATGCTCATCATCCAGTCCTATGAAACCGGATGAAAAGCCACCAGCGCCACAAAACAGGTCCAAGATTCTCATACCACATTCATCCAAACGTTACTACAGTAGTCCGGATTAGTGAGCAGCAGAGAAGAATCTTGTGGAGAAGCACGGTTTTACTAGTGTTGAAGAGAAGGTTCAAAAGTGGGGATTATTGACATTAACCAAACTCTGGGTTTGAGTGTGAATAAGTCATGAGCATTGGTTCAGGCCGTGGTAAGACAATCTTGTTTGGGGAACATTTTGTTGTATATGGAATGCCTTCAGTGGCTGCTGGGATATCTTCTGTAACCATTGCGAAAGTGAGTCGAACAGATTCACCCGGTTGGACTATTGATGATAGAAGACCTGCAGTACCGGGCTATAAAGAGAAGAAACTGAATGAGCAAAGGGTGTCCATTGATAACATCATGCAGCATGTTTGTGTGGATCTATCGACCGATGGAGTATACATCGAATTGGAGGGTGACCTTACTTGTGCATCTGGTTTCGGTGCAAGTGCAGCTAGCTGCGTTGCAATTGCAAGAGCAATGAACGAGGAATACGGACTTGGTCTAAACGATGATGAGATAAACCGAATTGCCTACGAGGGTGAAAGGGGCTATCATGGTACACCTTCAGGTTTGGATAACACAGCTTCTACTTATGGCGGTCTCATCTGGTACATAAGAGACCTTAGCGGAGGGCCTCCCAAGTTCGAAACACTGAGATTGAAGAAGCCCATGTATTTGGTGATTGCATCTACGGGACTAACAGCAAGCACTACTGAAGTGGTTGGAGATGTCAGAGCTAAGAAGGAGAAAAATCCGGAGTGGTTTAGCTCGATAGCAAAGGATTACACTATTCTTGTGCACAAGGCTAGGGATGCACTGTTTTCTCTTGATGCCATAGAAGTTGGAAAACAAATGAACAGAAATCATGAACTCCTGCAGAGTCTCACTGTTTCATGCGATGAGCTAGACAATCTGGTCACGATTGCTCGTGACAATGGAGCAATTGGAGCCAAAATGACAGGGACGGGAAGGGGCGGAAATCAGATATCATTAGCTCCTGATGAAGTCACAATGATACAGATTGCAGATGTCCTCAAGAAGAGTGGCGCCGCTTTCGTCCAGTCGACAACATTCGGAATATAGTAGGTGTGAATCATGATACTTGAAAAATACATCAACAAGCTTCGTGAAGATAACAAACTGACGGTCGTTAGTAGGAGCATATCCAAGAACCTAGAGATTGCTGGTGTTCTCAGTGCTATTGAACCAAAACCGGTCCTATTTGAGAACCTAAGTGACAGTGACTTTCGAGTTGCTGGAAATCTCTTTTGTACGAAAAGTCAGATTGCTGATTACTTTGGAATCAGAACTGAAGACATAATCCCCACTTTGACAAAGGCGATTGAGAATCGTAGCGTACCTGAAGAAGTCACAGAAGCCACTTGTCAGGAAGTTGTACATGATGGTGTTGACCTGAGTCAGCTGCCAATTCTTGTCCATAATGAGATTGATGGTGGCCCATACATCTCCTCGGGTGTTGTTGTGGCTGCAGACCCCGATTATGGACAGAATCTTGATTTTCATAGGGCTATGCAGATTGGTGAAAATCGCATGGTCGCACGAGTAGTGCAAGGTCGGGACTTTCATAGATTCCTTGAGAAGAATGGAGAGGTGGACGTTGCATTCTGTATTGGAAACGCTCCAGAAGTGTTGATTGCAGCGGCAACCAGTGTGGAAACTGGCATTAATGAGCTAGAAATCGCCAATGCGCTCCAGCCAATCAAGGTGGTAAGAGCAAAAACAGTTGACTTGTTGATACCAGCTGAATGTGAGTTTGTTCTTGAGGGAAGAGTGATTCTGGATGAGAAGCACGACGAAGGCCCATTCATAGACCTCACAGAAACAGTTGATGTCGTTCGACAAGAGCCAGTCTTCGAAGTGAAGAAGATTACACACAGAAAGAATGCAATTTGGCAAGGACTTCTTCCTGGACATGCAGAACATAAGATTCTCATGGGTATGCCCAGAGAACCAACCGTCTACAAGAAAGTCAAGGACCTAGGAATAGATGTAATTGATGTGAACATCACTCCAGGAGGATCTAGCTGGCTTCACGTAGCCGTAAAGATTCGTAAGAAGTATGAAGATGACGGTCTGAAAGCAATCGAAGCCGCGTTTGCCGGACATCACAGTGCCAAACATGTCTGGATATATGATGAAGACATAGACATCTATGATAGACAGTCAAGGTACGATAGAGAGTGGGCATTCGCTACAAGGTTTCAAGCTGATGTAGACTTGCTTATCAAAGACAAGGAGCCAGGAAGTAGCTTGGACCCGAGTGCTGAGAGTGGAACTAAGTTGACTACCAAGTGTGGGTTCGATTGCACTAAACCATTAGAAACAGAGGGAAAGAGCTATGAAAGAGCCAAGTTTCCAAGTGTTGACTTGAAGAAGTTTCTAGGAGAGTGACTTGGTAATGGATCTTTCCAGAGAAGAGCAGGAGATGCTGGATGGAAAGTATGGGAAAGCAACCAAGAAGTCCATGGAGATTATTACAACACTAGGTGAAATCTATGGTGCGGAGCGCCTGATTTCTGTTTCCAGCGTTCAAATTGCAGGAGTTTCCTACCATAATCTTGGAGAGGCCGGTCTCGAGTATCTTGCAGGAATGGCCGAGGATGGGAGAACAAAGGTCCTCACTACTCTGAATCCTGCTGGTATGGACTTGGTAGAGTGGAAAAAGCATGGAATCAATAACGATTTTGCTAGAAATCAGCAGAGGGTGGTCGATATCTTCAACAGAATGGGTGTTGTGACGACCTGCACTTGTACGCCCTATCTGATAGGAAATCTTCCACACTATGGAGAACATATAGCTTGGGCAGAGTCCTCTGCAGTGTGTTTTGCTAATTCGGTAATTGGAGCTTTGACCAATAGGGAAGGTGGACCAAGTGCATTGGCTGCAGCCCTCACAGGGAGAACAGCAGAATACGGACTCCACTTGCGGGAGAACAGGATAGCACAGGTCAAGTATGAGGTTCAAACCAAACTTGAGGACACCGATGACTTTGGACTCCTCGGACATGTAATCGGCGTGCGCACCGGTAAGGAGATACCCTACATTACTGGAATCGTAAGTGTCACAATGGAAAAACTGAAGTCATTCTCAGCCTCAGTTGCAACTTATGGTGGAGTGGCACTGTTTCACATGGAGAACATTACTCCCAACAGAACATTAGTGCCTGATAGGACTGAGGTAGTAACTCGGGAAGACTTGGACGCTGCTCGTATGACTCTCGATGATGATGAAGCTGATATTGATTTTATCAGTATAGGATGCCCCCATGCAAGCATCAAAGAGATTGCAAGAGTGGCTGAGCTATTGGAAGGTAAGAGAGTCGCAGAGGGTAAGACTGTGTGGATTACTACGGCCAAACCAACGAAAGAACTTGCCATCATGATGGGATATTATGAAACAATCGAAAATGCTGGTGCATTCTTAGTCAGCGATGCATGTTGTGCAGTGGCCCCATTGAAAGAGCGATTTAAGGGCTTGATGACGGACTCCGCAAAGGCATGTTTCTATGCACGTGGTAAAAACAAGTTCAAAACAGAGATACGAAGTATAGAGCAATGCCTTGAGGAGGCAGTGACATGACTCGCTTCAAAGGTAGGAGGATTTTCAAGGGGAAGATTGAGGGCGAGGCACTTGTCACAGGTGATGATATTTCCTTCTTTGGGGGATGTGACCCAGAAACAGGAGAAATCGTTGAGAAGGGGCATGAACTTGAAGGCAAGTCCATTGCAGGTAAGATTCTAGTCTTTCCGACAGGTAAAGGATCTACTGTTGGGTCTTATGTGCTCTATGCACTCAAGAAAGTAGGCAAAGCCCCACTGGCAATTGTGAACGAATCCACGGATACTGTTGTTGCAGTTGGCTGTATAATTTCAGAAATCCCCGCTGTAGACCAAATTGAAATTAGTAATATTCAGACAGGTCAGAAGATAGAGGTAGACGCTGATAATGGCATCGTGTCAATCAAGGGCAAATCATACGACCACCCTGATTGACAGTAGTTGTCTAGAAACGTTGGAGTTGTGGTTCAAAGTCCTCTGCTGTGAATGCAGCTTCACCATCGGGGGATATGTCGCCGCGTTCTCTGAGCACCTGCCTTGATAGAAGGAAATAGACCAGGGCTAAAGCCTTCCGACCTCGATTGTTAGAAGGTATGACATAATCCACATTTGTGGTCATGTTATCAGTGTCACAGAGAGCAATGACAGGGACTCCAATCTTCGCAGCTTCAGAGAGCGCCTGCTGGTCAGTTCGTGGGTCTGTCAGAATCACAAGCTCGGGCTCGATGTAGATACGAGGACCAGCGATATTCGGATTTGTCAGTGTTCCGGGAATGAATCTATCTGTGAACGCATGGGCACCAGTGTAGTATGCAAAGGTTTCCACGGGTTTCTTACCGTAGACTCTTCCAGAAACTACAACTACCTTGCTGGGGTCAAACCTCGAAAGGAATTTACCAGCAGTCCTGATTCGTTCATCGGTCTTTCGAACATCAAGAACGTACAGTCCAATGGGCCTCTGTCTGTAGACAAATGGTTCCATGTCCTGTGTTTTCACTTGTGTGCCAATATGACAACCCGCCGCGAGGTACTTATCCATCGGGGCAAGAAGATCAGCCTCTGACATTTCTCCATCGCTAATCATGTGTTGCCCTCCGGAACATTAGTGGCAGCAAAGGCCATGAAGCTATCAATCACATCAATGTGTGATAGCAGCATCCTGCGACAACAATATCTTGAAAGACCCAGACCGTCAAGAACGACTGCAGGGTCCTCGCCCTGTCGGATTTGACGCTTAAACTCTTCATATTTGTCTGCCACGACTTTTCCGCATGTGAAACATCGTACTGGTACAATCATCCTATCGCCACCTTACCTGTATGATTTCTGAAATCTTGATCTTGCTGAGGGGCCTCCGAACTTCTTCGGTTCTGTTCTTCGTGGGTCCCCCACAAGCATTGTTCTGTCGTGCTCAAGCATCCTTGAGCGAGCCTCAAAGTCCTGACTCATTCGAAACAATCCAGTAGCAATGGCCATCCTGATAGCGTCAGCCTGACTCATGAAACCACCACCTCGCACTCTCACCTTGATGTCATACCTCTTCCAATCTTCACCGAATAGGATCAAGGCCTCGGTCACCCTTAGACGTGCAATCTCGGGTTGGAGGATTTCAAGTGGTGTTCCGTTAATTCGAATTCTACCAGATCCGTTCTTTACTGTGGCCTTTGCAAGACTTGTCTTTCGTTTTCCAGTTGAAACAACAACTCGCATCTCACATAACCTCCGGATGTCTCCAGCCAAGTTCTTGACTCAAATCAGCTATCGTGATGAACTTACGAGTAAGGCTATGATATTTTGACCCTTCCAGAATAATCTTCTCCATGTTTGCATATTTCTCGGGAATTCCTATATACACGTGGATTCGTTTAAAGGCAGCCTTGCCTCTGGGCTTGGGCCAAGGTAGCATCCCTCGTAGAATCCGTCGGACCAGTTTGTCCGGTCGACGGTGGTGGAATGGTCCTTTCCTTGGATTGTATGAAGTCCGTATGTTGAACTTTTCCTTGTATGCTTTTATGACGGTCTTTCTGTCACCTGTGATGATTGCCTTCTCAACGTTCACTATGACCACTCTATCACCTAAGAGTGCAGCCTTTGCAACCTTTGCCGATAGTCGTCCAATAACCATGTTGTCTGCATCGTAGACTTTTATCGCTCCTTCACTCATTGGGACCACCTCATGTGATAATAGTGACATCAGTCCCCTTCGGGGTTTTTGTGAGTAGCTCATCGATTGAAATCAGTGAACCCCCAGCATCGACGATAACCGACCTTGCAGCAGCAGATGCATTCAGAGCAGCAACTGTCACTTTATGGGCTATAGTTCCTGAGGCAAGTACCTTTCCGGGTACAATCACCACATCTCCTGCATTGGTATGTCGTGCAATCTTTCCTACGTTTACAGTGGGACGTTTCCTAGCTGGCCGGGCTACTAGTTCAGCGACCCTTTTCCATATGCCAACATTGTGCTTCGTTGATATCTTTCTAAGCGCGTTAATGAGTGCGCGTGTATTGGGATCAGTTGGTCCAGCTCGCACCATGTCGATACACCTCACAGCGAGTTTGTGAAATCAAGTGCCACTCTGATTCTCTCTTTCAATATCTCTGCTGCCCGTTCTGCAATCTCCTCAGGAGGCAGTGCACCCGAGGACTCTACTTTGAAGAGAAAACTATCCTTCTTGGAGTCAATAATGATGGCGCTAGGTTCGCACTCTTTGACGCAAATTTCACACAGACTACAGTCCAGAGTGTTCTGAGTAGACAGTGTATCGCCCTCAATGATTAGGATATTCTTTGGGCATACCTCCACACAGGCACCGCATTGATCACACTTTGTCTTGTCTACGCTAACAACAGGAACATACTTGTAAGCCACTGTGGCAACTGGCTGGAACTTGGCATTCTCTGAACCGGTTCCAAGCCTAGCATAGGCCTCAACGATTATGCTCTGACGAGGAGCAAGCTTCACTAGGGGAATCCCATCTGTCGCAGGAATCACTTTTGGATCCTGAGATGATAAATCGCCAGAGTAGACAATCATTTCTTCTTCGTCTGCCTCTTTCTCTAAGGTGAGTGTGCATTGACATAAGCTGCATCCCTTTCCTTCACAGTCACAGTTTCGTGGAAGATTGTATGAGTCTAGGTCGGTCGTCAGGGGGATAAGACCGAGTCGCTGCGCTAGCATTTCGTCGAACATGACACTTGTGTTCTCAAGGACTAGGACCTCATCGATTGCCATTGCAGGCAGTCGGTTAATCATGGTCCTCCTGAGTGCGTTCGCAAATGCCACATCAACACCTTCCAACAGGAAATGGATGACATTCTCATCTTTGTGAAGGATTGTGACTTCCATTGTTTCACCTTACCAGGGAGGCTTTGACTCACCTAAAAGACACTATTCCCGGACGGACTCGCAGAAAGCCCTGGTGGACTGACAGCTCACTCGCCCGTGTCCTAGGTGAATGAGCCGTTTTGTAGTATGTATAAAAGGATTTGGGAACGGATTAGGGAGTTTTCAATTGTAGAAAATCTATCCTGCAATTTGGACCATTCCCTTTAGCCCTTCCACAATCAGTCGATAGCCGTGAACTCGTTGTTTGGGGTCCACTGCAACCATTCCGTAGGTTGGAACACCTAGAAGATCTTGGACGGACGCAGGCCTCATGGATCCAGGAATATCTTGCTTGTTTGCGACTGCAATAATCTGCATGCCTGCAAGCTGGTCCTTGTACTTGCTGAGAAGCTGTCGTGTCTTGAGAACAGCCTTTGGGGTGCTCTCTGTTACTACAACCACCATTTTGCTTCCCCGTAACAAATCAGGCCACATGAACTCAAAATGTGTCTGGCCGCCCATCTCCACAAGGACGACTTTCGTGATTTTGTCAAGGGTGATAGTACCACAGTCCATTCCAGCTGTGGGTTGATAGTTCGTCTTGAGAGTGTCAATCTTATCAGTAAGCAGTTTGATTAGTGTTGATTTACCAGCGAAACCGGACCCCATTAGAGCAACCTTGACGTACTGGGTCATCTGACACGACTCCATGCGGGTCATTTGTGAATGGATGTATATGGTCTAGTGTTACCGAGAAAACACTCGCTCCTTCTCACACGGCGCACTGTTGATTTTCATTATATGATCTACGTAATATAACGGGAGAATCATCGTATTTGACGCGTGATGGAAGAGCTTAACAATGAGAGATAGTTCGCTTTGTAGAGTGACTATGTCATCAGCAGATCCCCGTACCGTTATCATAGGCGAGGGTGTGATAGTAAGAGTCGGGGACTTGCTAGGAGAGTATAGACATCCTCTGATTGTCACTGATGAGCAGGTATACTCTAGGTACGGAGTAAGTGTGGACGAACTACTGGGAATCAAAGACGAATGGCTGATGGTTTCGCAGTATGATGCTGGTTCTAAAGGCATCAAACCGGATATCGATATCATCCTTGGGTTTGGTGGTGGTCGCAGTATCGATATTGCCAAACTGCTTGCTAGAGATAACGGGCTTGATTGGATGGCCATACCCACTGCTGCATCGCATGATGGAATTGCAAGTGACGTTGCATCGGTCAGTCATAATGGTTATAGATATTCGGAGAAATGTAAGAGTCCGATTGCAGTCGTGGGGGACTTGTCCATCGTATCTGAGGCACCACCGAGACTCAGGCTCGCGGGGATAGGCGATATAATCTGTAAGACGTCCAGTCTAGCTGAGTGGCGCCTAGGCCATGAGAAATTTGACGAACCGTTCGATGACGGAATTTTCTCGTTTGTTAGCAAAGCCCTAGACTCTGTACTGAATACCGATAATCTTGAAACGCTTATTCGGGCTCAAATTGATTGTGGGAAGGCAATGAGCCAGTTCGGTAGCTCAAGGCCCTGCTCAGGAACTGAACACGCGATATCACACGCCATGGATCGAGATGCTTGTGATCTTCATGGACTTCAAGTTGCTTTTACGACACCTTTGTGTTTGCACTTCCTCAATGAAGTAGGATACTCCAAGCACTCCGCAAATAGTGTAATCGAGTTCATGAGAAAAAGAGGGATGCCAACATCGCTGGGTGAGATGAGTATACCACGAAATCTGTTCCTAGAGAATATTCATCATGCTCTAAGAATCATGGAGAAGAGAGGAAGGTACTCTGTGTTGAAACACGCCAATGTTTCGGACCAAGAGATTGGTCATGCCCTCATTAATTTGAACTATTGAGTGATTCTTCAGGTTGGAAAACCGGTCACAGTTCGACAGCCTTAAAAGAACGCACCGTAAGGGGCGCAGAAGTGCACCCCAGCAGTGGGTGTATCTCAATCTGTATTCACTAATACCGATGAAGTAAGAACAGAGGTAGAAACAATGCCAAAACCATCTTTCGTGGAATGGGAAGCAACAGAAGAGTTGCAGAAGAAGGCCCTTGAGGCACTTGAAATCGCCAAGGACACGGGTCGAATCAAGAAAGGAATCAACGAAGCGACAAAGAGTATCGAGCGTGGTATTGCGAAGCTCGTGGTAATTGCTGAAGATGTCGAACCGCCTGAGATAATCATGTTCTTGCCAGGCCTCTGCGATGACAGAAAGGCCCCCTATATCTTCGTGAAGAGCAAGAGAGACCTCGGTAATGCAGCTGGTATCGAACGGCCTACTGCTGCAGTAGCAATCGTAGTTGATGGAAAAGCAAAGGACCTAGTCGACGATATTGTCGAGAAAATCAGTGGTCTGCGAAAATAGTAAGACATCCAGGTGATGGATTTCAATGAGCAAGAAAGATGACCAAGTAGAATCTCCAGAAATCCCTGCAGAAATAATCCAGCTCTTGGGACGTACAGGTGTTACTGGCGAAATCACTCAGGTACGGGTCAAGATTCTGGAAGGTAGGGACAAGGGACGCGTTCTCACACGTAATGTGAAAGGTCCTGTCCGGGAAGGAGACATTCTGATACTACGAGAAACAGAGCGTGAAGCTCGGAAGATGCGGAGGCGCTAGCATGGTTGGAACGCAAAAGTGTATCTTCTGCGGGAATGATATTGAACCAGGTACAGGTTCAGCCTTTGTGCAAACCAAGGATGGATCTGTTCTATGGTTTTGTTCCAACAAATGTAAGGTAGCATTACTCAAGCGGAGTATGAAGCCAAGGGACACCAAGTGGAGTACTGCTTACCAGAAAGGTGGTAAGACAAGAAGATAGACCCAGTTCTGGGTCATTGAGAAGCTGGGTGGCATCGTGTGCCACCTCGTTCTCATTCTATTTCTTTTCAATTTCCTCAAGAATAAAGTCATGGACTGCTTTAGCAAGTGCTACTGTATCATCCTTGGAAATCCCCTCGGCATCCCTGCCAAAGAGGTCAATGAGAGTTTTCAGTACACTGTCAGAGGAATCAAGATTCGCAATGGCATTCTTAACAACATCTCGAATCTGCATTGTGAAATCAGTACCACTTGCGATGTGCTTCGCAATGTAGGCCTCAGCCGCGGTTCTTGCGTTATCTGACTCTACAACGTCGCCTTCCTTGGCCCAGAGGGCAATTTCGTTTGCAGCGGTTTCGGGAGAATCAGATGCGTGGGCAATGTTGACACCAGCCCAGATGCCATACTTACCCCTGAGTGAGTCAGGATTAGCCTTCTGAACGAAGGTTACACCGAGAGCGGTACGTATGTCCTCAATTACATTTTCGGCCTCAAAGATCATGACCAAGACTGGAGCAGAAGATATGAAATCCACGAGCCATGAGAAGAATGGCTTTTCCTTGTGGATTGCATAGTGCATCTCAGCCAAATACCTTGAAACCTTCATCTCCTTGAATGCTCTGATATCATACCCCCTTGCTAGAAAGGCTTTCAAGACTAGGGCACCAACTCTCCTACGTGAGGCCCCATCGGGCTTGATAATAACAAGTGAATGTTCCATTGGTTTCACCGTACTGTTGGATGTCTGTGATACAGCTTGTCGAATTGGTCTGTTATTTTAGGCTTGTGAAAGCCCCGATATGATTCGAGGGCTAGGGATAACAAACCCCAAACGACACTTTCATAAGAATCATCAAACCCCAAATCGCAACTCTTTGTGGGGTGCCAAACAATGACACAAGAAACCAAACTTCGGTCACCGATTGTTACCGTGCTGGGGCACATAGATCATGGAAAGACTTCTCTCCTTGATAAGATGCGTGGCACTGCAGTTCAGGAACGCGAAGCTGCAGGGATTACCCAGCATATTGGTGCGTCATTCTTCCCAACTGAAACAATCCAAAAGCTGTGCGGCGACCTTCTGAAGAGTGTACAGAGTGATTTGGCCATTGAAGGGCTTCTTTTCATAGACACCCCGGGCCATGAGGCATACCTGAATCTCCGTAGAAGAGGAGGTGCAATAGCTGACTTCGCGATACTGGTCGTGGACATCAACGAGGGATTTCTGACTCAGAGCTATGAGAGCCTCAAGATTCTCAGGTCAGGTAAGACCCCTTTCTTGATTGCTGCAAACAAGATGGACAAGGTGCCAGGCTGGAGGGAGAAAGAGGGAATGGATTTGATTCAGGCCATCAAAGCCCAGGGCACCTCAACTCAGGCTGAATTTGACAGACGGCTCTATGAATTGGTTGGTGCTCTCTCAGCCAACGGAATACAGTCCGAGAGATTCGATAGAGTGGAGGACTTCAAGAAAGAGGTTGCAATAGTTCCGACAAGTGCCAAAACAGGCACGGGTATTGGAGAACTTTTGATGGTACTGTCCGGTCTCACGCAGCAGTTCATGAAAGAGAGATTGAAGGTTGTGTCAGGTCCTGCAAAGGGGGCCGTGCTGGAAGTTCGAGAAGAAACCGGTCTCGGAATCACTCTTGACACAATAATCTATGAAGGTATTCTGAAGAAGACCGATACAATCGTAGTTGGAGGTCTTGATGATGTGGTGGTTGCAAAGATTAGAGCTCTTCTGCTACCAAAGGAATTGGACGAGATTCGAGACCCGAAAGAGAAGTTCATTCACGTTTCCGAAGTTCATGCGGCGGCAGGTGTGAAGATTGTTGCTCCCGACCTTGAGGGTGCCGTTGCAGGCGCACCGGTCTATGCGGTATCAGATCCTACGGAGATTGAGGCCACTAAGGAGAAGATTAGGGAGGAAGTTGGGGCAATTCGAATTCATACTGACAAGTCCGGAATTGTCCTCAAGACTGACACACTTGGCTCTTTGGAGGCTGTGACTCAATTCCTCAGGGACCGCCAGATTCCAGTACGTGTTGCTGATGTCGGCCCGATTGTGAAACGTGATATAGTCGAAGCACAAGCTGCAGGTGATACTGACCCGCTCAATGCTGTCGTGCTCGGATTCAATGTCAAGTTTGCTGCTGACATTGAGGACTTGGCTGCGGAACAGGGAGTTGAGGTATTCCTCAATGAGGTGATTTACCGACTCTATGACGAGTATAATGCCTGGCTGATTGTAAAGAGGGAACAGGCAAGGGCTGAATCACTCGGGTCAATCATCAGACCAGCCAAACTTGAGATTATGCCTGATTACATCTTCAGACAGAAGAATCCTGCAGTTGTGGGAGTCCGGGTCCATGGTTTTCTGAGAACACGTGTTGGTTTGATGAATTCGGAAGGCCGTCGTGTTGGCCAGCTTCTCCAGATTCAGGATAGGGGTGTGACAATTGATGAGGCCACAGAAGGAATGGAAGTAGCAATATCCATTCGAGGACCCACAATTGGACGTCAGGTGAAGAAAGATGATGTACTCTACACTGATCTTCCTGACAGACACATCATAGCAATCAGGACCAAGTTCAAGGATGAACTCACACCATCTGAACTGGAAGTCGTTGAGGAAATCACGCAGATCAAGAGAGCAGCAGGGGCTTTTGTCTAGTAATGGCCGAGTTTCTAGAGGATAAGAAGATTCAGTATTATTGTCGATACTATTCGCGGGTAATGAGGTGCGATGGCTCCTTCATTCTGCATGTCGGTAATCGGCAGGCTGATCAGTGCCTTCCTCGAAGCAGCGACCCCCGAGGCTCCACCACTCGATCTTAAGGCTGTTCCCGCCAGGACCTGACCCGGTTCGAAGGTTTAAGCACACTCACAGCAATCCTTCAACTGCTGCTGTGGCCGTGACAGACTTCGGAGACTGCTTGTCATAGTCTTGCGACTGGACCCACCGAGGTTCCGGTTCATCCTCGATGTCGGTTACTGGCCCCGGTTATTGCCATTACCGGTAACAGACCGCGGCAAACGGTCCAGCCCTACCCATCGCATCTAACCCATTCTTGTGAATAGGAATTAAGGGTTGCGGAATCGGTTAATGTGCGTTTCATCTTTGGTAGGTCTTCTTTTCCAACCCAAAAAATCAATCCGGATTAGTGTCTTGGATGTAGTGAACAGAACAATTCCATTGCTTCGATGAAGTACTGTTCCACAAATGAACGAGCCTTGGAAGTCCCTGTTTTGAAAAATGCAATGTTTTAGCTCTTTAGGGAGAGGATACCCAAAGCACCAAGGGCTGCTGCACCTTACTTCTCTATTGATTCACGAAGAGAAGGTTTAAGAGAAAATTTGGGCCCGCAGATTCTCAAGCTGAGGTTTCCTAGCCTGGTAAGGAGCCAGCCTGCTAATCGCCGGCGCGTAATGTAGGCGGGCTGATAGTTGGTGTGCTAAGCACACGAGGGTTCGAATCCCTCCCTCAGCGCCATCTTCTTAGGTTTGTTGTACTATCTTCTGTCTTGTCTTTCTTCTACCTTTAGACATTGTAGGCGTTCTGTCTAAAAGACCAAGATACTCTGAATGCGTAGTTGAATCCAGTGATCTATCGTCAACCTTCACCCCAAACCTCTTGCAGACATGCTTGAGAGTTGCTATTGCCACCAGTGTCCAGCCTGTCACATCTAGCTGTCCAGATTTAGCGAGTTCACGTATCATGATACCGAAGGGATGAACGCACTCTGCGGTGAGTACCTTTGCCAGTGCATATGTTACTCGTCTTCTATCGGTCAGATTCGTCTGAGTATAGAGTGTTATCAGCCTCTCAATGGCTGCAGATGTTCCCAGTGCACTTAGTATTTCAACGCCTACCAGCCATTCGTCAAAGGTTTCCGATTGAATCAGGTCTTCACAAAAATGGATGAGGACCTTATCCCTTCTGTCAGCTAGCTCGTTGAGAGCAGGTTTCTTCAAAATGAGGTGAACCGATTTGTCCCTCACCAGATCCCATAATCGCACACTTTCCACTCCCACGTACATCGATTCCTTTTCGGAATCGACAAATGTGTGTGAAAATAAGCGCAATCGAAGATTGGTCATGCACACTAATTCAAGCAGTACCTATTAAGACCGTTAACTCTGTGGGTACAGTTTTGTTGAGGTTGTCAATTATGTCGAAATTCGTGTGGTAATGTCGCCGCAAGATGACAGGCTTCTTTGACTAGACCTGATGATAATCTGAGAACAATGAATCTGAAGAAATCAGCTTCTTTTCAGCAGATTGATTCAAAAAAAGAATAGGAACGCGGGCCTTGCGACCCGGTTCTGTGAACTAGATTACCTCTTGGTGACTTTCTGGACAATACCAACAGCCACGGTCATTCCCATGTCACGGACAGCAAAGCGTCCAAGTTGTGGAAACTCAGCAAAGGACTCGATACACATTGGCTTGAGTGGAACGAGTCTGGCAGTCATACTTTCACCCTTCTTGACAAAGTCAGGATTCTCAGCGACTTTCTGACCACGCTCGTCGAACTTCTCCAGAATCTCATCGAACCTGCAAGCGACCTGTGCTGTGTGAGCGTGGACGACTGGTGTATAACCCACAGTGATAGCAGTCGGGTGCTGAATAACCATAACACGGCCAGTGTAGTCAGCAGCAACTGTCGGTGGGTTGTCAGTTGGACCAGCAACATCACCACGACCAAGATCCTGCCTTTCGATGCCTCGGATGTTGAATCCGATGTTGTCACCAGGTATTGCCTGTTGAAGTATCTCATGGTGCATCTCGATGGACTTGACCTCTCCGGTCTTATTTGGGGGCATGAAAGTGACTGACATTCCGGTCTTCATGATTCCGGTTTCAACACGACCAACAGGTACGGTACCAACTCCCTTGATAGAGTAGACATCATTGATTGGTAGTCTGAGTGGCTTGTCAAGCGGTTTTTCTGGAAGCTCAACTAAGTCAAGTGCCTCAAGAAGGCAAGGACCATTGTACCATGGTGTAAGGTCAGGGGTCTTTTCTTTAAGGTTAGCAGCATCAAGTGCTGAGGTTGGGATGAACGGAATACCGGCAGTCTTGTAACCAACGGTCTTCAGGAATGCCTCAATCTCCTCCTTGACTTCATTGTACCTGTCTTCACTGTACTTGACGCTCTCGTCGTCCATCTTGTTGACACAGACAATCAGAGATGGGACACCAAGTGTGAAAGCTAGGTAAGCATGCTCTTTGGTCTGACCACCGGGGCCAATACCAGCCTCAAACTCACCCTTCTTTGCGGACACGACAAGCAGACCAACATCAGCCTGTGATGCGCCTGTGATCATGTTCTTGATGAAGTCCTTGTGTCCTGGTGCATCGATAATCGTGTAGTAGTAACGATCTGTCAAAAACTTGAAGAATGCGATGTCAATAGTTAGACCTCGCTCTCGCTCCTCTTTTAGGCGGTCCAGCGCAAAAGCCCATGCCCAGCTGGGTCGCCCAAGTTTCTCTGCTTCGGCTTTATGCTGTTGGAAAGTACGTTCATCAACAGCGCCTGTTTCGTAGAGCAATCGGCCTGTCATGGTAGACTTGCCATGGTCAACGTGACCGATGACGACCATGTTCAGGTGCTCTTTTTCTCTCTTGGACAAGGCATTGAATCTCCTTATTCGGTTTTACACTGTCCTCTGAAAGGACAGACTGGCCAATCACCCCGTGGGATGCTTAAAACGGTTTCGACAAGGTGACTTAACCAACTGTGAAAAGACAGTATGAAGATTGTTTTGCAGGAAACAAGGATACGATTTCTCAGGCAATTTGAGCACAAGATATTGGAAAGTGGTTACTTCAATGTGAAAAGAAAGGGGAACGACCCTTCACCATAGATTTTATGAAGAGTTTCTAGGAAATCTCATGGATTCCAAAACAAAGTGGATTACCAAGGTTCTTCTGGAGGGAGCCATAGCGGAATCATGTTTTTCACCTTTTGGATTATTCAGTGATGTGTGATTTTGGATTAATTTAAGGTCTGATTGCAGAAAATTAACAAAAACAGGTCCTGTATTCGTGTCTTTTTGATTATCTTTGATAAAGCGGCCTAATCAGCCAATGAATTGCTCCATCAAATCAGGAACTACTGCCGTCGATAGAATGTTCAGAATAAGTGCAATTGGTCCAGCGTGTCATGCTAATCACCCTTCATTGTCCCATTGTTCTGCCCATATTCTGAGTGCATTCATTACAGGAGTGAGTGTCATTCCCTTCTCTGTCAACGAGTACTCTACACGAGGTGGTATTTCTGCAAATGCTTCTCGCTTGATTATGCCGAGAGAGCGTAACTCGTTAAGGCGGTCCGTGAGAGTCTTCGGGCTACCATGAATCTGCTTCTGAATAGCAGTGAATCTAGTTGGTTGATCGTAGATGAGTATTCTGATTATGTCAAGGGTGTGTTTCTTTCCCAGTATTGAGAGGAATCTCTTGTAGATGCACTTGTCATCACAAGGCCTAGTTGGGGCTCGTCTACATCTCATGGTATCGGATTTCTCGACTTTCATTCCCATCATTAGTTTCTCCCTTAGTTCATTTCGTTATTTTAGTCAAGACACTTTAATGCTTCAGTTATTGAAGTAATGTTGGCATGAACAACAAGAGTAGAAGATTGTACAGAATCAGTTCGTGATGTTAGTGACCATATCAGTGCCAAATCTATCAAATTGATCGGGGCTTAAATCCTTAAGCGCTGACTCAGGACCATGGGGGTCCATTTAGATTCACAAACAACAGCATATATCATTCACGATAGGAGGACTCTATCAGGAGAAGATGCTGTCTACAAAACGGCTGTAGAACTAACAAACGATGTGATGAACGGTCTTGGTCGGCTCACCCACTCGCATAGCCTCATGGCTGCCACGCTTATTATCACAGATCGTGGAGCACAGCTCATACTGCTGACAAAATCCTTCGAAATGGAATCGATGAATAATGCAATGGAAAGTACTTTGAAGAGTATCACCTATGACCCAAGCACGGGAAACCTCTACACATACGTGATTCCGATTCTTGAAGTGATTTCCGGGGAGAATATTTCAATAGATGGTGATAACTTAGATGTGACAAGTATGGATAGAAACTGATGGATAGAATCTAAGATGATGTTGAGCGAAGATGTCAAGAAACCCCTGAAACAACTTGGAGAACAGATTGCTGCGCTTAGGATTGCTGTCTTATGTTTGATTGGTGTGGTTTTGGTGTTGTGGTTTCAGTCTGCATTCGTGATAGAGAGTGCATTCGGTTGGCAAGATGTTTTAATCATGGTAATTCTCTTGCTTTCCATTGTCAGTCTAGGTGCCTCATGCAATAGGCAGGTGAAGTACTCCTGATTATGCTGAAACTAGCCCAGTCATCCACTCACGGATTTTGTCCCAGTTGCGGTAATCAATTTTGTCCGGAAACTCCTCCTCAGGAGGAATTTGTTGTTTAATCATGCGTTTTACTAGTGCACGGACTGGAAAACTGTACTTCTTGAAATCAAAGACACCAGCGAATAGACCAGTCAACACGGGTGATAGTCCCGGAAACTCTACAGAAAAATTGTCTAGATATTCAACTTGAGCAGTTTCACACTTGTCTTCACTAGCAGCAAACCCACATACCACGAATATGGCAATCTTGGTTTTTGATAGAACCTCTAGATTATCCTTGATGAACTTCAAGGGTTCCTTAGTCCACCTTCCACCCATGATGCCACTTCCAATCACTATCAAGTCGTAATCTTGGATTCGTTCAGGGATTTTGTTGCGTTTTAAATCAACTAAATCTACGGTCACCCCAATCTCTTGAGCTGTTTCAGCCATCTTTTCAGCTACCTCAGCAGTAGAGCCGTAACGTGTGCCATAACAGATTAGCAGATTTCGGGTCATAGTTGTTACCAAGCCCTACTTGGGAGATAACTGTTACTGTCGGTAGAGTGGCTCCTTTGATTGAAACCTAGTCCGGGGAACAATCTTCTAGTAGTCTTGTACACACACTTGATTCGTCTGGGTGTAGTTGAACAGACGATGAAGCCAGAAAGGCTATTGCTAACTACCTTGCTGAACGTGCAACTCTCTCGCGTTCTTCCTTTCTGGAGATTGCGTAAGAAGACGGATCCCTCTTGAATGCCAAGAGTAGTTCGTCTACAATGCATTCCTCAAAGGATTTGGCGCTCTTGTGGGTTGCTCGTACAGCACCAACAGAGAGATACTTGAGTGAAAGGTCGAGTCTGCGCTGTGGTGAAATATCAACAGAACGTGGATATGCCATTCCACCGTATGAGATTCGTGTTGTTTCCTCTGATGGAGCCGCGTGTTCGATTGCTGTTACAAGAACTTGAATAGGGTTCAGACCAGTCCGGTATTCAATCATCTCAAAGACTCGTTTTAGCACACCAATTGCGCGGGTCTTCTTGCCTGCACCACGACCAGTTCGGGTGCGTTTATCCTTCCTCTTGCCGGCGTTCATCAGCTTGTTAACGAACCGCTCGACGATTGGAATGTGGCTCTTGTGGAATCTCTTGTGTGCGTGTCTCCCAGAAGTATGGGGAATGAGAACCGGCTTTAATGAGATGTAGTCCATAAGACCAACATCCCTGAGTACCACATCTGTTGAGTCCCACTTGCCGAAAAGTAAAAGGTCAGGGGGTACGTGAAGTGTTTCAACAGGCGCCTTAGCTTCAGGTTCCTCAGCAGCAGGAGTTGGATTCTCTTCTTCGGACATAACTACCACCTAACGTATCGGCTTCTCCTTCTTGCCGTAGATTAGTGATTCTAGACTAACTCCGTTCACTTTGCGAACCTGCCATCTAACACCGGGAAGATCTCCCATAGCACCACCCATGGCACCACCAATGCCCTCCACCAACACTGTATCATGTTCATCAATGTACTTGAGACCGCCATCACCGGGAATGAAGGCTGTGATTTGCTTTCCATTCTTGGCGAGCTGTATTCGTACTGCCTTCCTAATAGCTGAGTTTGGCTGCTTCGACTCGATTCCTACCTTCTCAAGGACAATACCACGAGCCTGTGGAGCGCCCTCTAGTGGGTCGGTCTTCCGTCTGAGCTTGAGCTTTCTTCGCTTGTAGCTGGCTTTCTTCCAGCGGAACTTCTTTCGCTTAGCAAGGAGAGGTCTTGCTGCGAACTCGCCCATTGGGCTTTTTGAACCTGTCAAGTAGTATACCTCTGATGTTAGCGATATGTGTACCGACCATAGTACACTCTGTGGGTGGTCAGAGCACCCGCCCTTTGTAGGCTTTTAAGGCTTATGAAGTGTGTCCAGTAATCGGTTGCTATTTGGCCCAGGAAAGAGGTTCAAGAATGATGAAACAGTCTAAGCAATTGTGACATTGACCAAATCAAAGTGACGTCTGCAAAGAATCCGTGCCCTAGCAACGTTTCTTCCATCGCGGCCGATAGCAATGCCACGGTCATCGCTGGTCACAGTGACAGAAGCGACCCTTGAACCGTCCCTCTGCTCGATGATTTTCACTTTCTCGACACGGGCGGGAGCGAGAGCGTTCTTAACAAACTCCTCTACGGTTTCAGCCATCTCTACAACATCAACAGGACGACCAAACACATCTGCAGCCTTCCTGACATTGGACCCACCCTTACCTATAGCCTTGCCAAGCTGCTTCGGACGTACAATGAATATTATTCGATTGCCAACATCATCACGGACTACATCAAGAGCAGATGCTCCAGTTATCCTCTCGAAAGTGGCAATAAGGGCCATGTCATCCATGGAGAGCTTGACACGAGTCAAATGATCGGCCTCAGAGCATCTTCAGGATTTTAGAGTCACCAGGCTCAATTACTGCAATTGCGGAAACCATGAAAGGCTTGCCTACAACTTCCCCCAAGTCCCAAGAAGTTCCCTCGAATATTGTGGTCGGAATCTGTGCCAGTTTCGCGTATCTCTCTACGTCCTCTCGTTCATCTGTAGGACAATTTCTTGCAACAACAACAAGTTTTGCCTTGCCGTCCTTTATTGCATCAATTGAGGACTTTGCGCCTATTTTGCATTTGCCAGTGTTGACAGCACTTGCAATTGGTTGGTTAATACTCAATTCGATAGCCTCTGTTCGATATTGTGACTTGGCAACAAGTCCTTAGGTCTAACCTCGTCTGAAGTTCTGTTTTAATGTTTGCGCCATGACTCTTCCTGATATAGCATCTATTCGCTAGACTGCGTTCCCTGAGGTGACATGAGAAGGTCGATTGCGCCAGTTCCGAGCGGAATCAATTGTCCAAGGATGACGTTCTCGGTGATTCCCCTAAGTGGATCTCTTGTACCTGCAATACCTGCACCAAGTAGATGTTTGATTGTGACCTCGAAAGCTGCTCGAGCCAATGCACTGTTCTTTGATCCTGATATTCCATGACGACCTATCTGACGAATCGTGCCATCAGCAGTCATCATATCTGCAACAAGGATAATGTGTCGTACATCGACATCCATGCCCTGTTCGTTCAGGACATTCATGGCCTCCGCAATAATTGCATTTCGTGTAGCCTCAATTCCGAGTACTTCGTATATCTCACGAAGATTGTTTGTAAATAGCTTGTGTGGATTGACACCGTCTATTTCTAGGGCATCCTGTAGATTCGAGCCTTCTGTGTAGAGTACGTAACCATCTGATTCCTTTCGTATGACAACGTGTTTCACATCATCGATTCCTTTGACACGGATTTCACGGATCTTCTCATTGAGACGTTGCAGATCTGCAAGTTCCTCATTGACAGGGTATACAGAAACTGTGTTGTCCTCTGCCTCTACATCACCCTTATCCTTGATTTTGATACGGATTGACTCTACAATCTCTTCTACAGTGAGTCCCTTGTCTTCCATGAGTTCGGGGTCTAGTCTGATATCAATGGCTTGACGTATCAGGTCGATAGAGAAGCTGCTTGCAACGCTTTCCACAAGAACCATCTCAATGTTACGTGCGATGCTTTTCGCTTCATTGCGCTCTGCCGATATCTCCGAATTCAGATGAATCTCCATTGTCGGTGTACTGGGATTGTTTCTTGCGTCAACAATCTCTATCAAACGCGGCAGACCTTGAGTAACACTGAGCTCAGCGACTCCTGCATAGTGGAAAGTTCTGAGTGTCATCTGAGTACCAGGTTCGCCAATACTTTGAGCTGCAACTGTACCTACAGCCTCACCTGGCTCAACAAGAGAACGTTCGTATGACTCCACAACGCTGGTGCAGATGGAATCAAACTCTTTCTTGGTGATTTCAAGTGCTTTTACTTTGTCTTCAAGCTCTTGAAGTACTCGAGGAGGTAGCCTGCGTTCCTCTTTCATCTTTGCAAAGTGCTTCTCCATTTGCTTTTCTAGTGTAGCCTTGGACATTTCTTACAGCCTCCGTCACTTCGTCCTCTTGCCAAGAACCTTTTCGATTGCAATGTCGATATTCACCGATCTTCCGTGGTCTGACTTGCTTGGGTCCACGCCATCGTCTCCAAATTTGAACTGTACAATTCGTCCGGGTGCAGTTCTGACAGTTCCATCACTCTCAACTTTTAGGTCCTGTAGAGCAGTCATAAGACGCCTCTGCATATAACCGGAAGTTGATGTTCGTACGGCAGTGTCCACAAGACCTTCACGGCCACCTGCTGCATGGAACCAATATTCAATTGGATCAAGACCACTCTTGTAACTCGATGTTACGAATCCCCGAGCTCTTGCCCCAAGATCGCCTCTCTCAAAGTGTGGCAATGTGCGGCCGATGTATCCTCTGGTGATTCTGCCCCCTCGGACTGACTGCTGTCCTACAACAGCGGCCATTTGTGACAGATTCAGTCTTGAACCTCGTGCACCAGTCTGAGCCATTATGACTGCAGCATTATCAAGACCCAATTGTTCTCCAGCCACTTCACCAGCTGAATCACGTGCTTCTGCGAGTGTGGCTTGGATTCTTTGCTCTAAGGTTTGGAGAAGAGTCTGACCTGGGTTGGTGTCTAGCTCCCCGCGTTTGTAGGTTTCAATGAGCTGCTCTACCTTCTGATCGGCCTGTTCCAGAATGATTTTGATTCGCTTCTCTGCATCACGGGGCAACGTGACATCATTTAGACCCATTGAGAAACCTCTGTCGGTGATAAGTCTTACAAGTAGTCTTCCAACGGAGTCCAAGAATTCGCGGGCTGCAGTTGGACCCTCTTCCTTGATAATCCGATGGAACAGCGAGTCAGCCTCACCCGCGCCGAACGCCTTCTCATCAACGACTCCGTAGAGAATTTCACCATCACGAATTACAACATAAGAGTCGTATTCGCAGTCATCATGCTTACAGACTGAACACTTCCTGCAGATATTCGCCTTGAACGAGAGTGAGATTCCCTCTGGGATGAACATGCTGAAGATTTGTTTGCCAGTCCAGAGCTTCATTGGATGAAGAATGGCTGGTTTTGGAAGCTCCCCATAATACCCTGCAGTGGCCAGCAATTGGTTTACACGAGTTTCTGGGTAGAGTGAGGTCTTCCTTGTCAACAGGAATGCGGCAGAGATATAATCCTGTAGGGCGCCAATAATTGGCCCACCGAATCGTGGTGATAGAATCTGCTCCTGTACACGCATGAGAACTCTTGCTTCTGCACGTGCCTCTTCTGACTGGGGTACATGAAGATTCATTTCGTCACCGTCGAAGTCTGCGTTATATGGTGGACAGACAAACAGACAGAGTCGGAATGTACGATATGGCATGACACGCACTTCGTGTGCCATGATTGACATCCTGTGCAGTGATGGCTGTCTATTGAATAGAACAATGTCACCTGAGTTGAGATGTCGTTCCACAATGAAACCGGGTTCAATCGTATCCGCAGTAATGCTTCTATCTTTTACGAAACGCAGGTCTACTCTTCGACCATCTGTTCTAATGAGATAGTTGCATCCTGGGTGTCTGTCAGGACCCCTGATGACGAGCTCCTTCATCTCTTCTAGGTTCCACTCGGTGACACGTTGGGGTATCGTCAGAATCCTTGCAATCTGCTCTGGTACACCCACCTCATTCATGCTCAGGTTGGGGTCAGGAGATATGACGGTACGTGCTGAGAAGTCGACACGCTTACCTGAAAGGTTGGACCTGAACCGACCCTCCTTGCCCTTCAGTCTCTGTGCAAGAGTTCTGAGTGCTCGACCAGACCTATGACGTGCCGGTGGAATACCTGATACTCCATTGTCGAAGTATGTAGTCACGTGGTACTGTAACAGCTCCCATAGGTCCTCTACAATCAGCTGGGGCGCTCCTGCATCTAGGTTCTCTCGCAACCTTTGATTGATACGAATGATATCGATTAGCTTGTGTGAGAGATCGTCTTCGCTGCGTACGCCTGATTCAAGCGTGATAGATGGTCGTACAGTTACGGGCGGAACAGCAAGTACTGTAAGAATAGACCATTCTAACCTTGCAGCTGTCGGGTTAATCCCAAGCAGATGGTAGTCATCATCTTCGATGTTCTCCAACCTTGCTCTGATGTCGATTGGTGTGAGTCTGACTGAACCGGCTTCACCCACCTCGTAGATAGAGGTTGGCTTCTCTAGTTTCAGTTTGAGTTGTTCAGCTCCACAGTGTGAACAGGCCTTGGTCTTTGCTGCACGCTTCAGGATGTCCTTGGACAGATTTGCTGTCTTTTGACCAATATCGGGGTACCTCTTGAACAGTATAGTGAAGTGTTCGATTTCTTCGTCGGTTAGTAGAACTCGACTGCATTCCCTGCAGACTGCACGCAGAACCTTGTGAATGACCTTTGCATATCCCTCATGCATGACAGGTCGAGCCAGTTCAATATGACCGAAGTGTCCCGGACAGTTACCCACGCGGTTTCCGCAGGTCCTACAACGCTGACCAGGGTCAATTACGCCCAGACGGGGGTCCATGATACCGCTCTCAATTGGATAGCCGTCCTCATCATAAGTATCCGCAACAACTATCTGTGCGACACTCATCTTGCGCACATCTTCGGGACTAAGCAGTCCGAACTCCATCGAGTCGATCTTCTTGGTTGTCTGACTTGAAATCATCAGATCATCTCCTTCAGTCGTAGCCTGCACGCAAGACCGAGTGACATCATTTCCTGTATTAGCAGCTTGAATGCGTAAGATACTATCACACTACTGATTTTTGCACCAGTACCGCAGATGGGACAGTAGTATTGGTCCTTGTTTCTATCATAAACTCCAATCAGACCGCACTCCTCACAGATTAGCATGTTGCTCTTGTCTGACTCGTCAAGTAGGCGGCCCTTCAGAAGAATCGCTGCGCCGTGGCCAATGAGTACATCACGCTCCATCTCTCCAAACCGTAGACCACCTTCTCGTGCACGACCCTCGGTTGGTTGCCGAGTGAGAATCTGGACTGGTCCGCGTGCTCGTGCGTGAATCTTGTCTGCAACCATATGGTGCAGTTTCTGGTAGTAAATTACTCCAATGAATATGTCAACTGTGAGCTTCTCGCCTGTGATACCTGAATACATTGTTTCACGGCCATTGTACTGTAGGCCGTTATCACTGAGTATCTTGAACAGTTCATCTTCAGTGACGCCACAAAACGCTGTGGCATCCTGTTGTTTGCCACCCATGGCTGCAGCCTTTCCAGCAACCATCTCAAGGATTTGACCAATTGTCATTCGACTTGGGATAGCATGTGGATTAATGATGAGATCAGGTACAACACCATCCTCAGTGAACGGTACATCGGCCTGAGGTACGATGTATCCGATAACTCCTTTCTGACCGTGGCGTGAAGCGTACTTGTCACCAAGCTCGGGAATACGCAAATCTCTGACCTTCACCTTGACCAGCCGGTTTCCATCGATGGTTTCGGTTAGAATGACATTGTCTACAACCCCAGCCTCTCCATGACGAACAGCCACTGAGGTTTCTCTACGATTAGGTGAGGCAATCTCGAATTCAGAGTACTCTTCCAGAAATCGTGGTGGTGAGGTACGACCAATCAGTACGTCGCCTCCCTGAACCTCTACTTCGGTTTCAATAATCCCATCTTCTCCAAGGTTCCTGTAGGACTCTGAAGCTCGGTAGCCTCGCACGCTGCGGTCAGGAATTTCAAACCGGTCCTCCTGGCCACCAGGATACTTTCGTTCCTCGCTCTCGTAGACTCGGGCGAATGTACTCCTGCCCAAACCTCTCTCAATGGATGCCTTGTTCATGATGAGAGCATCTTCAATGTTATAGCCTTCGAAAGAAAGGATTCCAACAACAAAGTTCTGTCCTGCAGGGCGTTCTTCGTATCCAATCGAATCCATGGCACGAGTCTTCACGAGTGGAACTTGTGGGTAGTGGAAAACATGAGCTCTTGTGTCTGCACGTAATCTGAAGTTGGATGCGGGTACACCAACCGACTGTTTTGCCATGCCCGCCATGTACACATTACGGGGAGATTGGTTCCTCTCAGGAAACGGAATGAGAGCAGCTGAGATTCCAAGAATGGTTGACGGTTCAATCTCCATATGAGTTGTCAGCTCTCCTATTTCAGAAGGATACATTGCAATCAGGGTGTTCTCTTCCTCCTCGGCGTCAATGAATTCGATAATTCCATTCCGAAGAAGATCAATGAAACCCCACTCGCCATCAGCTATCATCCTAAGATGCTCGTCTGTTAGACGACTCTTTCCATTCTCAATAACAATCACTGGTCGTCTAACGCGACCTGCATCACAGTTAACCTGTACTTCATGTGTGCCTTCATAGTAAGCAATGTTGACTTCATTGTCAAGCTCACCTGCACGACGCTGTTGACGAATTGTCTTAACAAGGACCATTGGGGCCGGATGAACTCCCACCAACCTGCCGTTGAGGAATACATCTGCCCACTTTGAGCCTCTTTTGCCCTCTAGAATCTCGATTGGTTCCACTTTTGCCTTAAGTATGGCTCTCTCTACTGCCTCTTCGTCAGTACCCACAGAGATGTATGCCATCATTGCTATATTCTTGACCAGTCCACAATTTGGGCCTTCAGGGGTTTCGTTTGGACATATCTTACCCCAGTGAGTTGAATGAAGGTCTCGTGCCTCGAAGTGTGGTTGTGATCTTGACAGAGGGGATACCACTCTGCGCAGGTGCGAGAGTGATGAGATGAGATTGGTTCGATCGAGTAGCTGTGATACACCTGCTTTTCCGCCAACCCAGTTTCCTGTAGCAAGAGCATGCTTCAGTCTCTGAGTGATAACATCTGCTCGGACTGCAGTTCTGATGTTGGGCTTACGGCCACGGACTGCAGTACGCTCAAGCTGGTACTTAATGTCACGGGTCAAAGAGTAGAGTGCAACTCTGAACAGGGACATGAGTAGGTCACCTGATAGCTTCAGTCGTTTGTTGGCATAGTGGTCTTTGTCATCAGACTGACGCTTGTTCAGCACAAGCTCAAGAAGACGCTCAACCATTTGACCAAGATAGTATGCTTTCTGAAGTCTGTGTTTGTCCTCAGTACCGATGTGAGGGAACAGGTATCTGTCGAGTACTTTCTCTGCACGTGCTAACCTGTACTCCTTGGTCTGACCAACTGCGACACGTTTTCCAATGAAGTCTAGTGCATTGGTTCGTGTGGAACCATCCCCTTCATCACCAAGTGCATTGATTGGAGCAGACTGTTCTATGGTCACGATTAGTTCATTGCGAATTTCTTCGTCGTCGGAGATTACGTCAACAATCGCTCTGTCTGACTCTAGACCAAGTGCCTTCATCAGAATCGCAAGGGGTATCTTTCCAGGAACGGATGGGAATGATACGCGCAGCTCACCAGTTCGCTTCCGTTCAATTGTGACAGGAGCTCTGAAACCACGAGAGGTCGAAAAGACCTTGGCAACGTGTGTGAAGCTTGAGCTTTTACTTGCTTCCTCAATTAGAATTCTATTTGGCGCCAGATCCTCTTGTGTCACCAAGACACGTTCTGATCCATTGATGATGAAGTACCCACCAGGGTCCTTGGGGTCTTCGCCACATTGAATTAATTCCTCATCTGACATGCCATGTAGAAGACACCTCTCGCTACGCAGCATAATTGGGAGATCTCCAATGTAGATACGTAGAGTTTCTAGGCGTGTAGTGACTGAACCCTCTTTACGGATGGGAGTACACTCAAGGAATATCTTGCTTGCATAAGTCAGGTTCCTAATCCTTGCCTCGTTAGGATACAGAGAATGTTCACTTCCGTCAGCCTCTCGGACTGAAGGTGGATTAATTGTGAGCCTGCCAAGTGCAACTGTGTAGCCTTCCACCTTTGGCTTTAGCTCAGCAACACTATCAACGACTTGTTGAAGCTCTTCTCTCACAAATCTGTTGAATGAGTCTAGATGTTGTCCTACTAGACCGTAGTGACTAAAGAAAGCTTCAATGACTGGCCAATATTTGCCCCGTTCTTTTGCGTCTGACATTAAACATGACACCTGACACTTGATGAGGACGGGGTGTACCACCGCGAAACTCTGCGCTTCCCAACGCATGACCTCAGAAAATCCGAGCTCATTCAGATACCGCAGTAGTTGCCCCGTTTGTTTGCTCTGTGATCTGTCCCCAGCACTAACAAAGGAAACTCTATGGCGGGCTCGGCGGGATTTGAACCCGCGGCCATCAGGTTTCTTTACTTATTCCATGGGAACAAGTGTAAAAGCCTGCTGCGCTACCTGTCTGCGCCACGAGCCCCTTCGTCAGCACACCAAGCATCAGACCATGTAGGGTATTGTATGCTCACGCATAATACAATCTATGGTCATACATGAGTGGGAAGCAGTTCGAACTGAGCAGCGGACGGGGTTTTTCGAAACCATAAAAGGATTGCGATAAAGCGATAAAATAGCATATCATCTAGCGGCTTACAAGACTCAAAGCCATGGATTATGACGCATAAACCGGTAAAAGGGTTACGTTTTTGCCAGCAAATATAACGACAACTTTAATAGAAAATCGAAGATTGGGCCTGTTTAGCCCCTGTAGTGTAGTCCGGTCTAGCATGACCAATTTCATATTAGTTGAGTGAACGCCAACTTGAAACTTCTGTGTTCCGCCCCTCTCTTGCCAGTGTCACCACCCTGCAAATTCAAGAAGAACTTACAGTTAGCAAGAGCATTGTCTGTCATCATCGGGATGGGATCCCTCCTACAGTCCTGGCCTCTTTCTCCTGTGCTTTAGCTGGTCCATCACTTCCAGCGACAGTGAGTGTTTCCACAGTTCTTCCCACGGCAGGGTCATTATCACCCATCCCAGATTCATCACTGAAACTGAGAAGACTCATCTGAGCATGGTGAACGGCCGCGGACTCTCCAGAACCTGATGTTGGTCCTTTCTTGGAGAGTAAAGACTTCCCTTTTGACAATCTCTTCGAGATTCTCCCTTGGGCTTTCGGTCGCGCACGTCGAGCCTTTTGAAGAGCTCTAGTCCACAGGCCTAGTCCTCTCACATTGTGCAATGACTTTGTGAGCTTGAGCATGCGCGCAGCAATATTGATACTACCATTTCTATCAGCATTGGTCTTGTGACCACAAGATGGGCAGTGGAAGTAGTTCTGCTTGGGACGAGTTCCCTTGCTCCCACACATCCAGCACATGATGGACGTCCACCCCTCAGGAACAGCTCTGAACCTTGGGTCCTTTCCATCAACCTTCCAACCAAGCTGAGCCAGTCCATGCTTTAGACTGTCAGTTATTCTAGCAAAGGCCCATGAGTGTATCATTCCTCTGAACCTTCGCCCCTGGTAGTTACCTCGCTTAGCACGCATTCGTATATTCTTCAGGCGACCAATGGCTACATAGAGGGTGTACTTCTTGGAGAGTTCTGAGATGTAGTTGAGGAGCTGTCGAACAAGAACCCGGTCATACTCCCTTGCAACATTCTCTCTCTTGGACCGCATGTGACCGAGCTTATCAGTGACCCCATCATATGCAAGTCCATTGTTCTGTCGAGTATGCATCTCCCTTTGCAGAGCTGCAACAAGTCTATCGTACTTCTTGATTGACTTGACCTTCTCCCTCTGGACAAAGTATTGGGTCTCTCGTGTCTTCTCAGGAGTAAGAAGGGTTGAGCAAGCTGCCTTCTCAATACCAAGGTCAATTCCAAGGATAGCAACGGGAAGATGCTCCTCTGGAGATTCATTGATAGTGATTCGAACTGCAATTGTTAGCCACCACTTTCGTTGTCTATCAGTGAAGAGCTGTACGGCTTTCACTTCACCGCGTCTGATCTGGTTCAGGTGGTGGGGTGATATCTTGAGAGGGACCACCAGTCTGTCATGATGAGATCTCCCCTCTTGCACTGAGTCAAGAGCATCGCGGATATCAAGCCACCATCGAGAGGTAGAGGTCTTCTTTTCAACAAGCTTGAATCTCTGGGAAAAGACCCATCGTGGTATCCGTCGACTACAATTGATTGAAGTAGGACGTGAAGCTCTTCGCCCCTTCTTTTTTCTCAGTCTGAGATAACTCTCATAGAGTGCGACAGCAGTCTGTCTACACTCGGTCATCTCGTTCTGAGAGATTCGAGGAAATCGAACCTTGAAGTCATGTGGAACACTGGTTCTCTGACTGGCTCCTGATTTGACCTTGAGTGCAGTCATGGTCAGCCGGTCCAGCTCACCGTCGTTAATTCTTATTCTGCTCTTACCTGTTAGCAACTCGTCTTCATGCTGTTCCATTATCCCTAAGAATGCACGAATCACTCTAGTGTCTCTTCCAACGGTCTGCCTAAGCCTCTGCTTAGTCCTCTCAGTCATCGATTCCCACTTAACAGGGACCTTGACCGCGATTGTCACACCCTTGGACCGAGCCATTGTCATTCGCCTGATTCTCTTATAAAGTTCTGACCCGTTTCTGGTCAATTGAGTTCACTCCCTTTCTTGTCCCGAAGGGAACTTTTGAACTCGTACATTTGTATTGGAAAATCTCTTATAAAGTTATTAAGATTGCACGATATGAGGACACCAAATTGGCCAATTGAAACGAAATACCGTAGCTATTCAGTTTTTTATTAAAGTCGAATTACCCGAAGAATTTATTATATATTAAGTTTAATAGGACATGTGGCTAATCATAAATATCCTCGAAACCCTGCAAGAATTCTTACTACTGCCTTCAAGATGAGTATGGCTATCACACTTGCACTGGCCAGAGATAGAGCTACAGGCAAGTCAAGACCGTTGTACTTTGGACAGGGGAATAGGATCAAGGGAATGGCAAAGATATGGGATGAGGCTAAGAGGAACTACCAGCAGACTGTAATTCAACGTCACCCTGATGCATCAGTACTCCTCAAGGTCGAACATGTTCTTCGAAGGAGCTTCTCTCGAATCATGTTAAAGACCTCGGTGAGGTATGGCAACACTGAAACCAAACGTGTGAAACGGGAGGAGGGCAATAAGAAGTATCTGAACATCCTCTGGGACTATGCCGGGAGCAGAATACGAGATGTCGTGAAATCGAGATATATCTTCCCGAAACCTGTTCCAATTGAGAGAAGTGATGGGTCTTTGGCACTTGGGTATCATGGATCAACGAAGACTCCGAAATATTCAGTCAGGCACAACCATCTGACAGAGCTCGATTTTGGAGATATGATCAGGAGCCCTCTGATGGAGCTTGCTAGACAGTGCCTGAAGTATGGAGTTCCACTAAAGGAAGCCAAGAAGTACATCGAAGCACTACTCTTCAGGCTCCTCCCCTTCATGGACTATGTCTACACGGAGCGAAGGTCTGGTAGACCGAATTACGTTCGAGGTGGACTCAAGGAACTCAGAATCGTTATAGAGCAGATAAAGAGAGAGTATGGTACTAGGAACGGTCAACGTCAGTCCATCACGTCAGAGGTTTGGGAATCAGTGTCGGAGGATGCTCCTTCAGAGGAGGACCTGACACCAGATGATGCTATTGAGGACAGAGCAGAAACGTCAGATGAGGTCATCGAGGACACGGAAGAGAAGAGAGCTGATGAGGAAGAATCACAGACCCACTTCCTACAAGAAGCAATCACTTCTGCAAAGAACGAGGGAGTTGTTCTGGATCCTGATTTCATCAAGACCGCCGAGGACTTGCTAGAGAGTGACACTCTGACAGCTAAGGACTCTGAAGAACTCTTGGGGCATGCAAAGGAACAGAGCAGGAGAATAGGTGTTCGTATCCACAGGTTTGTATCCCACAACTTCCAGAGCCCCTTCAGTTTCAATGGTATCGTGTACCACGGGAAAGAGATGGCATATGATGATTCAGGACTCATTCTTCTCTCTGAAGTCCCAATTGATGGAGGAAGAGGACGAGCTGATCTCGTATTGGCTCGGGCAAAGCAACTGACCCGGGTTGATGGAGGTCCATCTCTCGTGATTTGTGAGCCCTTCATGGTCATTGACCTGAAGACCAAGAGCGCTTTTGATTTCGATATCTATGGAATCGAGTCAGGCTCTATTCACAGGGATGATGTAGTGAGTGAATTCGTCTTGGATCGGAGAGAACTGACCAATGACGAGTGGGAGAACGTCCTCACAAACACCCCCGATCCTTACGAAACTGAGCAACTGGATGCCTATGAAGATTCTATTCTCACAGATTATCAGAATGTGATGTGGAAGGATGTTGATGCTCAGAAAAAGCTTGTAAAAGCTGTGTTGGTCGTCGACTCGTATCAGGACTGGAAGGACATCAGTAATGCAGTACTTCCTCTTGTCTTGAGAGTGTACAATGGATGTGTTGATGGGACGTTATCTGAGGGCGACCTCCTCTTCCCCTCTGATGATGATACTCGCCTAAGAATCGCGATGAGAATGCTTTCTGTTGCCAAACCCGCCACTGATACTGTGCAGTTGAGCACTCCTATTCCACTAGAACCATTCAGTGAGCGAGTTGTGGACCAGAAAGAGTTCATCCTCTATCTCACCGTTCCGGGAGGAGGCTCTCCTTCCCAGTCTGCTGCAGTGATTGCAGAGCGATGGCATGGGTTAGAGTTCGTGCATGGTCTTGCGCGACATCGTGACGTGTACTGGTTTGACCTTGTTGGTGAGTACAATGACCCTATTCTAAGAAAGAAACAGTTTAGATTGAGGTATCAGCCTGACCCAATCAGACGATTCTTCAAACGACGTGTCCAGGTGAAGGACCTGTCGAATCAAGTGGAGGCATGTATCTATAATGGTGAGCGTATCGGCACTCTCCGGAAAAGGATAGATGATATACTGAGAGAGGGGCGAGACCCTATCATAGTGGTTTCGGGCTGGGAGACCCTTCGTCGAAGCACACCGGACTCACACCACAAGTATCTTGATGAGATTGCAACAACCATCATTCAAGCCCTCCCCAGCGAGAGCACTACCCTGTGGTTTGCACGTCCCGTACCTCTTCCGCAGAGTAGCACAGTCTATGCAACAAGATGTGTTGCCCCATTCTATCAAGGGACACTGTGGCAGAACTTTGTTAATACAATAGTTTGGAACGTAGCAATGCCACCGGATCGTACTGGAGCAAGGGCACCCACTAATGACCATGAGCGAGGAATCTTCATTGAGCGATTGGGTCAACCTCTCGAACGTATGATGATCGGGATTGAGCCGTTGAGAGGATGGGGTAAGGACTTCCGGTCCGGTGGGCGCAAGAGCAAGGCAGTCTTTCACAGGGGGACTGGTTCATCCTCACCACAATACAGTAGTGAGCATATGGAGAAGAAACTGGAACGTGCCATGGAATTCATCCCACATCTCCTCTCTCAAAACGAATACAGCAAAGGACCAGACTCAAACCTCTCACTCAAGATTGAACATGTGACTTCAGGATATGATATGCCACAAGACCCTTCCCCTATGTTGTCATTCAGACCCAGTCAGGTGTATGCTCAGAAAGAGGACGATGGTCAGGTCGACGTCCAAACTCAGAAGGATGTCGATGGAAGAGTGAAGCTCTTGCTTCCGATGGCTACCATCAATCAAAGGAGAGAGTACAGGCATATGGAGCTTGATGTTGCTCCCCCAAAACGGTGCACGCTTCCTCCCTCAGAGTACTATCTCTCGGTCAGCGAAATGGACGATTACAGGATTGCGCTTAGAGAGATACGATATCTTAGGGACACTATCAAGTTCCTAAGACTCGATGATGGGAGTCACTTGATAGAACTACTTGATCACTTATCTGAAGCACTTGATTCCACTAGTGAGGAGATTTACTTAGAGGATACACCCACTCTGATGAACAGACTTCGACTCGTCCGACAGATTCTTGAGACCAATCCTCTGAGCGTAGAGGTGTGGGAGCGACTGCTACCTCTTCGCTCTACTGTTCCAAGAGACCTCACCTTGGCTCAGCGAGAACATGTGACCACAATTCAGAAAAGACATCCTGACATCTTGGTAGTCACAGGGAATCATCTCTTCCTTCTGATACTTACCGTCTTGGGGTCTATCCCTGATACAGCGTTCACAGAGGTACATCATTCTCTGTGGGACTATGTTCAACCATGGCATCTTGTTTGTCTAGGACTCAGACCGGCCTATCCAAGGAGCCACAGGACAGGAAGGTCAGTGCTTGATAGACATAGGCTTCTGAAACGACTACAGCAACGTGTCATCGCCCACAACAAATCACTCGATCTGCAAGTATCCTTGACCAATGTCAGGTTTGGACAACTGATTGCCCTGCCCTCTTCAAGAGCTGCTGGCTCTACTTGTTTCTGGTTGCTCTTCCAACGAACACCAGGCATCTATGACATGAATGCCGCCCTTCTGAGTCCAAAAGGAGTCAACCCCTCTCTCTCACCTCTGAGGCTTCTCCACGAGATGGTGTCAGCAAGGACCTATTGGAGTGAGAGTAATCTGAATCTCCTCAGTCAGTATGCCAAGCTACAGGGAGATGAGGTCAGAGTACCAGTGATGATTGCAGATTATCAGGGACTACAGGTCCTCTGGGTAAGGGACAGAGAGCACCGACGATGGACTCCAGTTGGACGGGTTCATTGCACCACCAGACGGTTTGAGGATGTGACCCTCATCCGCACTATATCACTCTCCGCAGACCCTCATCTTCAACCCGTTGGCTTTGACGATGTGCGGACTCCCATACATCAAGTGAGGAGTCTAGTTGACATAGCCCTGCTTATCCTGAATAAAGGACTGAAGAAATGCACTCCTGCGATTTGTAAGATCACTCTTGATGAGGAAGAGCGAATGTACAAGATCACCTTTGAAGAGAAAGCCTCTGACGAGTTGCTTGGAGAGCTCTTGATCAACAGGACAGTTGACCTTCTTGAGATTCTCAGGCGACCTGACAACGAGTGCGAACCTGTCATCATCAACGGAAAACGGTTGATCTGGAACAGGTTCAAGGACATCTCCTATGATGAAGATGTCGCATTACTCAGACCGTGGGTGAACAGACACAAGCCCTTTGTTGGTCTACCCCTGAAGCTCCCGCCCACTGCAAACGAGCTTCTGGATGCGAGCAAGGGGTTCGATATGACCTTGGAGCTGTATCATGACCCTTGGACCTGTCCCCTAAGACACACCTCAATGGAGGCAATACAGAAGGCCCACCACAGGTCTAAGACCTTGGGACACCTGTACCAATTCAGGTACGAGAGTGACTGGGCCGAACCTGAGAGGGTCAGCAACGAGCCAGGGATACATCACGGGTCATGCTGGAGAGTTCATGTGGACTCAACACAGACTCTCACACCCGAACTGATAGGACTCATGGAGGCTCGGTTCACTGACACTCAAGTGAGAGCCCTTCTGAGTTCGCAGGAGCTTGTCTATTGGTCCAGTCCACAGCAAGAGTGGGTGACGCATACGTTCAAGATTGTGGTCCGAAGAGAGTGCATTGAAGAGGTACGGGAGTCATGGCACCTTAGAGTGATGCTAGAGGAGTTGACAGGACGGAGGCTTGACCCAGACCTTCCTGGAGCGCATCTACGAGACCCGGACAGGTGGAGTCCGTTCTTTGCTATAACACCAGAGTATGTGACAGTGGGTCTAAGGGAGAAGAGCAGTGAACAAACGAGAGAGAGAAAAATCCCTGAACGGAACGTTGCCCTGTGGACTACCTCGGAAGTGCAGGAATTTCTAGAACAGGCCATGAAGGTGTTCCTAGAGGAAATCGGGGTCAGGGCGGATAGGAGGATGACCGCAGCCATACGAGAGGAGATGGCAGTTGCAGTCGAGATGTACGGAGTCGAAGAGGACCAAGCAAGGGTCGAGTTTTTCCTGGCGACGATAGGAGAGGACTCAGCAGGAGGGAGGGTCATGTATGTGGTCTTGGAGTCAGAGGATCAGAGTCACAAAGTGCCAGTGACAGGACATCTTCATGACTTTAGGGAATTCGGACGTATAGATACGGAGGACTTTGAGAGTGAGGTCAGGTCAATTCTGGGGGAGTTCAACCTCAGTGAGGAGGATGAGGACAGCGCAGTGGAAGAGTGTGTTAGACTGATGAGAATGGAGAAGCTCATCAAGAGATAGAACGGGAATCTTGTACCGTTCTTAAGTAAGGAGAGGGCTAGTATGGAGGAATTTTACATATTTTCTTACATTTTATCCTCCCATCTATTTAGGAATTTGTAAAAATCCCATTCCTCTAGAGTGTAACTTCCGACAGGTTTAATAGAAAATTCCATTTCGACCCCGCTACCAGTGCCCCTGTAGTGTAGTCCGGTCAACATCATGGATTTCCCATGATGCCCGAAATAGCATTCAAGACTGTCACTCTTGAGACCCGGGTTCAAGAAGAATCACCACTACGGTGGTTTTGGAATGTCCCGGCGGGGGCGCCACTTTCTCATTCTTGTATCAAAAATTGAAGTAGACAGCCACAAGGGCAACTTTGTGGTACCGCATCAATATCATGCAGCAATTTTAGATATCAGTAGGAGTTGATATTCGAACGAATCTAATAACAAGAGTTTGAGAAATCCATCCAATTTTACGAAAGTATAGTAAAGAGCGGGAAATACCACGTCATACAGCCGACTTTGGTAGCTAACTATGTCCTCATAGCTATACTCTTGAATCGTTACTCGACGAAGACCTTCCCTTTTTGTTAGAAGCACCTTCCCCTTGCCTTCACTAATCCTTGTTGCGAGATGGGACTCACAATGTCTGATTTGGGGATTGAAAGCTTCTACAAATCCAGAATACCCATTCTCAGCTAAAATGGTGACAATATCGTTAGCTGACATACTATATTCAATTTCTTTTTCCTCATTATGAAGGAGAATGGCAATACGTAGCAGGTCCAAGATTGGGAGAGTCATTTCATAGACACGACGATAGACATCCAAGACGTAAAGAATCCTGATACTCTTTTCTTGAGAGCCAGCCTTGGTTAGTGTTGTTCTGAGATCGTCAAGGTAGGCTAGTTGAATAGACACTCGTTCTGAGTGACTTTCAAGAGAATCAGGTAGATGTGGACGATATGCTTTATAGAGCTCGACTGGATTTTTCTTCTCTTTCTTGACGAGAAAAGCTTTAGACAGTATCCTATCAGCTGCATCTGATATGGAGCGAATATCCTTGTGTTTTGCAAAGAGCAGATCTCTGGTATTACCCATCATCTCTTTGGCTTCATTAAGATAGAAAGCAAGAAGGTGAAAGTAATTCTCTTTCAACCATAGTAGGTCGGAATCGTTGGACGAAGTTTTCTCAAACAGTAACTTGACTAATGCTTTGTCAAAGTCATGCCAAAACCCTCCTTGAAACGGGGACTTTCCTTCTTTAAGGTCTTCAAGAGCTCTCTTTATTTTGTCCTCTCTGTTTTCAGCGAAGTCTGAGATTGTATCATAGTATTTTCTTGAATCCCTAATTTTAGCAAGACCAACGGTTCCATCAGATTTAGTGATGTTATTGAATCTGAGGATGGTATGAGCAATGTCCTCTTCATCGGACTTGATGATTTCTCTCATCTCATCCTTGACCAGCTCTATCACTGTTTTGTATTTGCTACCAAGTGATACGTCAACGGTGAATTTTTTGATTCGAAACCCCTTTTCGAAATACAACATGTAGAAACGTTTTAGATCATCTGAAGTCATATTAGTCCAATTCCAACGTTATGCTGCTACATAAGCTGTAAATTCGTGAACAGATAAACTCCTTCTTGTTCTGATATTCTTATTCGAGTGGTGTTATGGTGATAGATTCGCAAGACTTTGTACTTCAGTGATTATCTTGTACCATTGGTCACTTTTGGGAAAGCAACAGAAATTAATACTATGTTATTCCGTTTCATGAAAGGGTTACGTATGGAGGGTAAGATATGAATCGTGATTCTTCTTTAGAAGAGGTAAAAGAGTTAGTAAGAAACACTCTCATTAGACTGTATAAAATTGATGCTGAACTATTCAAAAGAAAACAGGATAAAATGATGCATGAACTTTGCTTTACTTTTCGTTTAGCACATCATCTTCAAAGCATAATTGGGGAGGATTTCTTTGTTGACAGTCATTATGATAGCTCCTACAAAAAAAGGCTAGATAACGAGGGAAATCCAGTGTTGGATGAAAATGGCAATATAATATGGGACGAACAAGATCAGAAGTACTTTCTCAAAATTGGCGGAAAAGGACGAAGATATGTCGATATTATAGTACACAAAAGGGAAGCAAATTCTGAATCTGACTTCATTTGTTTTGAGTTAAAGAAATGGACTACTGATAAGCCGAAAACAAGAAGGTATGATTCTAACAAACTTGTGCAATTGACAACAACCTATCACTACAAGTATGGATTCTATCTGGTTTTGGGCAAAGAGATGCGAGACTGTAGATGGATTATATTTCATGATGGCGTAATTGAAGAACCCAATGCTCCTGTTTTTGATATTCAACTATAATTTCATCCGGTAATCTATCTCTTAATTGGCTTGAGATTCAAAAAGGTTACCAAATTTCTCACATGTCCTATTATATCGTAGGCTTCTTCTTCAGTAGCATTCCACCCCTCGTGAAACACATCGTTTCTTATTTTACGATGTGCGTCAGCTATTTTGAAATCACGACTCATCCTTGTACCTTTTTCCTTCAGTTTTTCCTTAACTTTCTTCAAAATCGAATAGTAGTTATCTTCCTCAGTTATTGAGATACCGAGTTCTGCTGCTTTCTCCTTGACCATCAGTTCTTCCAAAATGAGTGCTAGGGTTGACGTGCTCCAATGAATATCCTTTCCAAGGTATGACTCCCAATAAATATTCAAAATTCAAAGATATCATGCCAAAACTAATCAAACTAATGCAGCGAATTTGTACAGCTGAGGACAGCTACTCGAAGCAAGTAAGGATTAGGTGACTCTAATACTTCACTCTTGAAACTAGGGTCTGATTTTATTACGGTATCTACTCATAGAAAGATGATACAGATATGAATACTAAATTGCAAGCCATCCAAAAAATATCTTCTTTCCTCAAGGGAACCAATCAGACTCTGCTTCTAACAGGTACACACCAAAAGATGAAGCATCCTCTTGTCCTTGAACTCGTTCTTTCAAAGTATCCAGCTCCAGCTACAATTCTCTTTCGGACAAATAACCTGAAGATATTGGGGGAAACATTGGGGCTAGACAGGGATCCGAAGATTGGTAAACCGATTAGTGTTCAAAGGGGATTCACTCTCTTTCCAGACACAATAAAACGGACCACTTGGCAATCATCTCCGCGTAGTATTGATATCGCAATAGTCTACCCAATAGACTCCTTGAAATTCGATGCAGGAGGTGAGTGTATACAGGACCTGATGCATCGAGGAGTGAAGAAAATTTTCCTTGTTTCTTGGACAGATAATGTGGACTTCAGTTGGACTGAGTATTTCAACCCTGTTCATGTAATATATGATGCTGAAGAAGAAGATTCTGAGTACCATGAGAGAATGATGGAACATGTTTCAGTACGATCTGGGCCTGATTTACCGTCATTGCCAGCATATGCCGCATCTACTCCAATAGAATACTTGGTGCAAATTTGGTGTAGGGGAAAATGTCTGAATACCAGATGGGCAAAGCTTAATCTTCCATACCCTGGAGAAGTGGCTATACGAAAAGCAGAGTTGGGGAAGTTCAGAGCTAAATGTCTGAAGTGTGGATATGAAGCTGTTGATAATTCTAATTGGTCTAGGTAGGCTTCGTTATAGATTGTGACAGGATATGTCATAGTGCTTGTTCGATTCTCTCCCACTAGCGCGTCTGTTTTGAATTCTAAGAGGTAAATAGTCTATGATGAGAGTCTAGCATTCAAGACTGTCAATCCATTGTGGTTGACACCTTGGAACGGATCTCTTGAGAACCGGGTTCAAGAAGAATCACCACTTCGGTGATTTTGGAACATCCCGGCGGAGGCGCCACTCTTTCTATCAAGTCGATGAACATATGTGTTGGAATATCTGATAGACTATCTCTTCCTGAAATAAGCATATACAATAACGAGTGCAACGGCTCCCAAAGTTATTGTACCGAGAATCAAAAGTGAATCTAATGGTAGAGGAATATCACCTATTTCATGCTCTATTTTAGTCCAAGAGTCCGTTGTATAATCATAAGCCCACGTTTCATTGAAAGGGTCTCCGGGTTGACCAGTTCCCTTTGTTCCCCCAAAGAGAATGGCCTTTTCATTTCTAGAATCGAAAGTAAATCCACATGCCTCTCTGCTTGATGGAGCAATTGTAGTTTCACTTTCCTCCCATTCATTGACTGCAGAATCAAAAATCCATGTCTTATTGGATACGATAGGAGAGTTTATGTCACCCCCAAAGAGGATAGATTTCTGATTCACTGAGTCATATGTCATAGAAGACCATTTGAGCGGTATCGGATGAGTCATGGGAGATAGCTCGGTCCATGTGTCAGTTGAGTAATCGTAACTCCATGTATCTGAGAAGTACCCATTAGAATTGCCTCCAAAGATGATCATAGTTTCATCTACGTCATCATAGACACAAGCTGCCCCATATCTTGCGTGGGGGGATACTGTAGGATTCATCTCCTCCCAAGTATTTGTTGTGTAATCGTAGGTCCAGGTATCGTCAACCTCAGGACCATCTAGACCATATCCGGAGAAGAGAATGACTTTTCCATTTACTGAATCATATACCATAGCGTGAGACATTCTTTCGGGAGGGGATATCTCAGGTGTCACCTCAGTCCATATTTCTGATGTGCAATTGAAGACCCATGTGTCTCTAGCTGGGGATGCTCCATTGTAACCACCGAAAAGGATGATTACCTCATTATTCGAATCAAAGACCATGCCATGTGAGTGTCGCGGGTTTGGAGAGGTTGATAGTACTAGCTCGGTCCAAGTGCTGGTTTCATAATCAAGAACCCAAGTATCGTCAAGCGAAGCAGCACCATATCCTCCTCCAAACAACATAACGTGTTCATTTACAGGGTCATAGACCATACCTGGTAGGAATCTGGCTGATGGGTTTTCTGTCTGTGCCAACAAGTATGGGTTCGCCATCTCAGCTTTCATAGATGAAACAGTAATAGGGCTCGAAATAGGCATGACTACAATTAATGTAAGAATAATAAGACCCGGAAATCTCATCGTTGATATCCTTTGATTTCGGACACTTCCGTGGATTAATAATCTTCATTTTAACGCAATCGTGCACCGAGATTACTAACCTAAGATGATGATTCACGCTTTTTCAGGTGTTGAAAGATTTCTTCTGAAACAGTTTGATACTTGGACTATCCCGGGTTCAAATCCCGGCGGGGGCGCCACTTTTCTCCTTACCAGACTCAGCTTCTGCATCTATTCATTATCAGGTTTCATACTGTCCCAGAAACTCTTCGGAGGATGCCGTAAGTCCCAGTCAACCCGAGTGTCATGATATACACGGGAACAGTACGGATCCCCTTGGGCGAGTGTGTGCTCCATTGTTAGGATTATACTGTCATGATGATTCTTGGCGTTTTCAAAATCTCCATAACAACAAACATAGTATTTTAGCTCAGAATCGGGCAGGTCTTCTGTAGCATCAAGCAATAGGCAGTTATCGTTCCGATAAGCATATTTTCCATCCCCAATCATTCCGTGAACAATTACCCACTCAGATGGTACCTCTTTGAGTTTTATTGCCTTCGCATAAAGGGTTTCGAGATTGTCGTAAGTATCTCTATTTGGATTCCTACTATCGATTATGTAGTGTGTAACGAATTTCTTGTACAGGGCAATTGCATCTGTTCGGCCAAGAGTTTCAGTTAAAGCTAGTAAATTGTAATAGCTAAGATATGAAAATGATTGAAAGTAGTTCCTGTTAACAACTTTATTTTTCCCCAGGCTGGTTTCAGCTGGTAATTGAAGTATCTGTAGAAAGTAGTTCAGAAAAACTCTTGCGAGTTCAAAATGCTCGGTCATATTTGGACTCTCAGATACGAGTTCGTCTAGGTCAAATGGATTTGCTTTCATTCGCTCATCCTCCAGTAGACCCTGATATTTGGCTAGGAGATTGTTTACGTATTCCAGAAGAACTTCTGGATTTCGTTCTCTGACAAATCCAAGTAAGTAGTTCATTCGCTTCAATCGCGCCCGTGCTTCCTCAAGAGAATTAATCTCGACTGAACGCTCGAGGGCATCTTGTCTATACTTTCCAGTTCTAACGAATTTCATTCAAAATCACGTTACCAATTATCTGATGATGTGTGAGATGCAAGACTCTGGAAATTAATAAGAGTGTCAAACAACGCAAGAAAATATCATTCTTGAAACCGGGTTCAAGTCCCGGCGGGGGCAGCACTTTCTTCTTCATTTCCTATCAAGTGACTCTATCGTGACTGTGATAAGGTACTTGCCAACTTCTTGTAGTGACATGATTTCTCTCATCGAGATGCTATTTGAACACAACTTTGCCCTTTGACCTCCATTGATTGACTCGATAAAAGGCCTCACCCGAGATGATTTCGAAAAGGATCTTGTTGTTGGAAAGAAGTCAATCCGGAGTATCCTCATCCACCTTGTTGCTACAGATAACTATTGGATTTCTGTACTGACTAATACTAAGATGGATTGGGTAATCAAGACAGTTTAGATAGTCCTGAGTCAATAGCAGAGATATGGAGTATTACAGAAGGAAAAATCAAGGAACTTCTCAGAAACTTTACTGAGGTTCAAATTAAACATGTGAAAAGTGTAAGATGGTGAAACCAAACAGTTTCCTTCACAATTGCGAATGTACTGGTTCATATGGCTACACATGAAATCCATCATAGAAGATTGCTAGTAAGCCTGATTAGACAACTTGGTCATGAACCACCAGATGTTAATATGCTATAGATAGGAGAACAGTAAATGACAAAGTTCCTTGATGCGTGCTACGATGCAATCAGAAAACAGGAGTCTTCGATTTCAAACACTATCAAGGCCGTCAAGAAGCCAGATGTTGACACGCTTCTAGAGAAGAAAATCATTGTATTGTTGGGATGTGGGGACTCGTATGCTGCCGCTCAATATGGTAGATGGGCATTTCTCAAGGCTGGCCTGAATGTGATTACGGTGTCAGCACCTGAAATTTCACGAATTCCAATAAATGAGAAACATCTGGTAGTGGGCATCACAGCCTCAGGTCGAAGTCTTGCGACAGTGGAAGCTCTGAGTACTGCCAGACAAAAAGGGGCATTGACCGTTGTGCTCACTGATGATATAGATGGGAAAGCGGTCCAACGTGCAGATAGGGTGTGGCGCACTCTATCAGGCGTAGATTCATACAATATCAGTCCGTCTTCTCCGACAACTACAGCAATGGCGTATCTATTGAAGTTGGCAACCATGACTGGAAGAATGACCCAGTCCAGTGTACTTGGAGATGTATCGAGGTTCGAAAACGTTGGAAAGATTATGGTGGACTCGGCAGAACAAGAAGGAATCAAGATTTCTGAGTTCGTAAATCTGCAGAAACCGTTGTATCTGGTTTCGGATGGGCCCAATTATGTCGCAGCTCAGTTAGGTTTGATGAAATTCAACGAATACTCACTTGGTAGAACCATGGCAGTACTCCGGGAAGAGTATGTGCATCATTGGAATTTAGCTTTGAATCAAGGTGATTATGTGGTCCTGATTACAGACAGGTCCAACACTCCAGAGGATGAGAAGTACATGAATGTCCTTACAGAAACACTGGTGATGGAGGTATTCCATCTGCATACTCCAAGTAGTCTGGGCCTTGAATCCTCGCTGGCTCAAACTATTGCAAATTCTGTCACGCTCCAAATGGCTGCCTATCATACAGTTCTCAAGCATGAGCCTGAAAAAGAAAAATGGAAACAGCCGAATGCTAGTGCATTCGACATCTACTGAATAGCTTGTACTAAGGCAAAAAAGTAACATGTGACTTCTGTTATCTATTCCTTGTGAAAACAATGCTTGACCTGCTCAGGAGAAGTCAGACTGCAGACGAGCGGCGGGAAACAGCCGAATATATCAACGCACATCCAAGCGAATTTGAGGACCTTGTTTCACAAGTCTTTGACGACAAGATTGGGGAATTTTCTAGTCAGAACAAGCGGGATTTACTTGATATTACCGATCTCTTGAATGACACGTTGATTATTTCTGTGATACAGCGAGCTATCTCTGATGCTGTTCCTGAGATTCGAGTATGGGGATTGCAAGCGGCTTATAGAACTAGGATTGACTCTTTGAATAAGTATGTTGAAATGATTTTGATGAATTGTGATGAGTCATTCGATGCACGGAAATGGGCAGTTCACATACTCGCTACTACTGACCCTTCATGTTTTGGTGGAGTACTAAGACGAATTGCTAAGGACCAGACAGAGGATGTTGATATCAGGAAGGAAACAGTCTTTGCACTCACGAATGTTGCTGATGATGAGTGTATTGGGACACTTTGTGCACTTCTTGGAGACCAGAATAGGGAAATGCGAACATCAGGAGCTTGGGCCTTGAGCAGAATCAGCTCAAAGGACTCGATTGTCTGTCTGTTAGCCGCACTTGAAGATGAATATGAGGAAGTACGAAACTGGGCAATTCGTGGATTAAGAGATATGGATGATTCCCGTGCATTACAGAAACTATCCGATAGAATGAGAATAGCCCCTCCAGAGGAACAAATCAGGTTAATTCGATTACTTGTGGAGAAGAAGTCCGAGATAATCCTCAGAGCAATAACTGAGATATTACTTTCCCCTGATAGTGAGGTGAGACGAGCTGCAGCTTGGGCTATGGGGGTTTCACCATATCCTCCAGCAACAAGAAATTTGGAAGTATTACTTGACGATCAGGATGAGCAAATCCGTGACTATGCTAGGACCGCTCTCACAAGACTTGGAAAAGTAGATCCTACGGATTTTGGTCTGAAATTGTGAGAATCTATATCATCTATCGGTATAGTCCCCCATCCACAAGTAACAGTGTCCCATGGATATAGCTGGCAATTGGATTCAGAAAAGTTGTAGATCCATGATTCCATAGCACCAAGATTAGCTGATTGGAGCTGCTATATCACTGCTACGAAAACTGTCTATTGTGCACTAATTATGACCTGTCGTTCAGTTCGAGCCCCTAAAGCCACCTCAAGATGCAGAAATGCTGCACTGAGTCTGTGGAATTTATTGGATACGTTGAACTGTCCTATACCCAGTGAGTTTAGTGTCTTCTCAATCTTCCTTATGGTTAGACGCGGATTCTTACGTGAGTCGAAAGCTATCAGTACCTTTGCCCCACTCTCATCATCAGGGATTGTGAAAACAGATTGGCAGTTGATGCCCTTTATTCTAAGACCTTGAAGAATTTTGGTCTCTAACGCCTTCATTGCTGTCATCCACCAACTCCTCATTCTTTTCTAACTACAAAAGCGCCTGTATTAATGGTGTAATACTATAATTGGCGCCAAATGACGAAATGAAAAGGAAGATGAGGGAACGTATCTCCGTTTCAAATCATTTCACGGACAGTCATTGCTCTGACCTTTGTATTGATAATGCTCCAAGTTCGACATGAGGAATATTCCGAGGTTTTACTGTTGGATAAGAGTGGTTTTGGCGACTTCCTTCAGACGAGGGAACTCTCTGAGGATCAGATTGAGCAGTCTATGTTAATCGTAGAAAAGTTCGAATCATTTGTTGAGGAGTTGGACCGTGCTCGCACTCTCAAGACATCTACAACAGAAGACATCCGCGCGTTCATGGCGATTTTGATAAAGGAGAATTCCAACTCCTACGATAACTTCCTTGCATTAGCAAGGTATGCTTACTTTGTAGAGAATTTCGATGTCTATCTTGCCATACTTGAATTGATAGATGGGGGAAATGTCATGGATGTTCTGTATGAGAATCTAGGGAAATTAGTCGGTGAAGAGAGGCGGGCTGAAGTCTTCGAAGGAATCGAGCTGCCTCCATTGGGTATGCCATCAACTGAGAAAATCAAGGTCACCAAAGCTGTAATTGACAGAATGGAGGACTTGCTTGACCCTGTAACTTGTAAGAGAGCTCTGTCGGATACTGCTCATGGGATTCCTCGGGATTACTATCTTCAAGAGAGAGAAAAGTATCTTGAGGCCAAGGACATTGACGAGTATCTAGAAACTAGGCGACAGAATTTCATTGTTCAGTTGGAAAAACATAGGGATGAGGGAACATTATTCTTCAATCAAGAGATTACTAATGATGTTATTGATTTCATACGTAACAACCCTGGAATTGGAAGTGCTGTACGAAGGGGGAACACACTATATCATACCAAGATTCCGTACTTGACCAAGGAATACCTTGTCGAAACGGACGAGAGAATGAAGAGGTACTACGGCTGTCACTGCTCGTGGGCAAGAGAAGCAATCATGACCGATGATGTAGATGTCTCTCCCACATTCTGTCACTGCAGTGCAGGTTTCACCAAGCAACCCTTGGAGATGGCTCTTGACCAGCCTTTAGAGATAGAGCTGGTGGAGTCCATACTTAAGGGTGACCTAAGGTGTACGTTTACAATGCAACTCCCCAGGGAAATACTAGATAAAATTGAAGAGTAGTAACAGTAATACATGGTCGGGACGGCCGGATTTGAACCGGCAACCGATGGATCTACAGTCCATTGCTCTGCCAGATTGAGCTACGTCCCGTCAAATCGATTTCTGTGGTGGTACGGATAAAAAGCTTACTCAGTGGTTCTCAAAACCTTGTACTCATAACTTTTGAAAGGCAGGCTTTCATTCAGTGAACATAGGTGTAGCAGGAGACTATGTGTTGGTCAAGAAACCTATTGAAGTCACCTTTCCAGTGGCAAAGGTCAATGCTATTGCGGAAAAGGAATCAACAGGGTTCGGACGACGTCATTATAGACCTTGGTCTGTGATGCACAAGTGGTGGGCAAGGAGATTGGGATCGGTATTTAGAACAATCCTTCTCTACACACTGGCCGATAAGGGTCTATGTGAATGGAGTCAAAACCCCGAGGATTTGTGGGAACTGTATTCGCAGGATGTTGATTTGTCCGAGAAGATTGTTCTGGATCCAATGATGGGTGGTGGTACAACGATTGTTGAAGGCCTTAGATTGGGCTGCAAAATGATTGGGTGGGATCTTAACCCAGTAGCATGGTTTGTTGTAAAGAAACAGGTTGAGGATATTGATCCTCAGCTACTCCGGGATACACTTGTAGAACTAGAACAGGAATTAGGACTAGAACTTCGCAAGTATTATCGTACTATTTGTCCCGAGTGCGGCAGCGATGCAGAGGGAATCTACTATTTCTATTGCAAGGAGTTGGACTGTCCTGATTGTGGCGAAGAAATACCTCTGATTCATGATTTTTTCCTTGCACGGTCTCTCACTGGGTTTGGTGATATAGTGGTGTGCCCAGATTGTTGGGATGTATTTGAAACCCAGAGTTCGACCAAACAGACAACATGTGGAAAATGTGGTGGAGAGTTTGTTCCCAGTACCAAGAGAACTGGGGGTCGTAGGAAGTACATCTGTAATGCGAGTGATTGCAGTCCAATTAAGATAGTAGAATGGATTGCTGAAAATGGTAGACCTAGAGAAAGAATGTACGCCGTAGAGTTCTATTGTAAGAAATGTGATGAAGCAGGAAACCCCAAGCTAAAGAAAGGTAGAGGGTACAAGTCGACGGATCCCTTCGATTATCAGCTCCTACAAGAAGCAAGACAAGAGTTTGTAGAAGTGGAACAAAATCTTCCCATACCGAGTACAGCAATTCCTGAAGGAGTCGAAACAAGACGAGCATTGAATCATGGTTATATCAAGTTCAGGGATCTATTCAACGAACGGCAGCTTTTGAACCTAGGAAAGATACACCGATGGATTATGGATTTTGAAGACTGGCAGATTAAGGAATTCTTTCTATTGGCATTCTCAAACTGTTTGAAGTACAACAACATGTTTGCCAAATACAACAGTACTCGTGGGTTCATTACGGATATTTTCAGAACCCACTCATACTCACCATCCATGGCCCCAGTGGAAGCCAATTGTTATGATACTCCGAAAGGAAGAGGTGCATTCACGGCCTTTGTTCAACTTGTCATAGAAGGAAAGGAGTACTGTCGTGCTCCATTTGAGCGAATAGTCGAAGAAGGGAAACAAAAGAAAATCAGTCATAGCACTCAGATTGTCGGAAATGTTGTTTTAGACTATGAATCCATTCAAGAGAATGGTAATACAATGCTTCAGTGTGGATCATCAGAGAGAATGGATATCCCAGACGGTGTCGTGGATGCCGTTGTGACGGACCCTCCCTATGCTGACAATGTCATGTATTCTGAGCTTTCGAACTTCTTCTACGTATGGTTGAGGATATCTCTACGGGAAAGATATGATATCTTCAAGCACGAATTTGTACCTTGGAAAGACGAAATCATAGTAAACAGAGTACAGGAGAAGGGGCAACACGAGTTTCTTGATGGATTGAGGAGAGTCCTTGAGGAGTCAAATCGTACGTTGAAAGATGATGGGCTTCTCGTATTCACCTTTCATCATCGTGATCCTAAGGCGTGGGGTTCAGTGCTACAGGCAGTAATGGACTCGGATTTCTTCGTTACTGCTGTATATCCAATTCGGAGTGAGATGAAAACCTCCACTCACCTACACGGTGTGGAAAACATCACAATCGACCTGATTTTTGTCTGTAGGAAAAGAAAAACGAGCCCACCAACAATGGAATGGGAAAAGATTCGTGAGATGATGGTTCAGTCTTCTAGGAAGATGATTGAGAAATGCCGTGAAGATGGCAAGGAAATCGGGGAAAAGGATGTGTTTGTGATGATTCTGGGGAGATGTTTGGAGATATACTCACAATATTATCCTAATATCATTGAGAATGGAAGAAGAGTGGGAGTTCAAGAGGCAGTTGATACGATATCTGAAATTGTGGCTGAAAGATAATCATCCTAGAGATAAATTGCAAGGTTGGGTAATAGGTCCATGGCCAAGAATAGACAGAGTACCACAAAGCCAGCTATAAGAAACAGAGCAATGGAGTCCTTGAAATGCCATCTTGACTTACGGAGATAGGTTCTGGTCTTTTCCGACCCGAATCCACGACCCTCCATTGATAGTGTAAGAGATTCTACTCTTGACAGAGCGGAAACAAGTAATGGGAAAAAAGTGTAACGGACTGTTCTCAACATCTTTGAGAGACCTCTCACATCTGGAGAAATGCCTCTTGACCGCTGGGTCATCCTTACGATTTGATTCTCGGTGTCAAAAAGTGGCAGGAATCTCAGTGCAATTACCAGAGAAAAGCTGTACCTATAGGGAATTCGTAGCATTGTGAACGAGTGGGCCAAAAGAGTTGGATCAGTTGTTGTCACAAACAACATGCTCGAGAACACAATCAACAGAAACCTCACTGATATTGTCAGACCTCGCTCGATACCATAGTCTGTGACCGGCACAAAAGGACCAACGCTTCCGACTTGAGGCACCAAGAAGAGTACAATGCTACCATTTACTGTTACAAGTACTTGTATTAGAAACATGAGAAGAGCGAAGATGATTAGAAAACGAAGTCGATTCTTGCCAATGCCAAATCGAGCCCCAGTTATTTTGAGAACTAGTAGAACTGTAATAAACAAGACTGTACTTAAACGCCAGCTTGGGTATATCATTATTCCAGATATGATGAGAATCAGTGCGAAGAACTTCAATAATGGATGAAATTCGGACCTTTTGTAGGAGTTTTGCTTCATTTTGTGTTCAGATTTCATCTAAATCGAGCCCCCTAACTCTGCGTATTCTTGATATCCGATTTCCCTTAATTGGCCAAGAACTGACTTGGGAGAACCGTCAACCAGTATTCTACCATTCTCAAGGAAAACAATTCTTGTGCAGAATTGAATTGCAAAAGAAGAATCATGAGTCACTATCACAGATGCCCCATTATTCCTAGCGATGCTCAGGATGACATCAGTGATGAAATCACGACCATCTTGATCTTGACCGATAAACGGTTCATCAAGAAAACACAGAGATGGGTTGTGACTGACTGCAGAGCTGACATTCAATCGCCTTTTCTGGCCATGACTCAGTGTGAAGGGGTTCCTTTTCTCCAACTTGGAGAAACCTAATTTTTCTAGCAGTTGCTTGCATTGGTTAATATTATCTTCATTAAGTGCGTTCAGGACCTCAAGTGTGAGTGTTTGTTCTCTCCACACAGTTCGCTCAAAGATTTGATGATTCGGATTTTGGAAAACATGTCCAGTCTTCTCTGCTAGATTCTTGGGGGTTAGATTATGTGTTTTGTTACCATATAGGAAGATGGTACCCTCCTTAGGATACAGGATTCCACCTAGGATGCGGAGTAGAGTAGTTTTTCCAGATCCGTTATCACCCATTAATGCGATTGCTTCGCCCGGAAATATGTCAAGGGCGATGTCATCTATGGCATATTGACCATTGTATGCAAAACTTACACTTCTTGCAGTTATGAGTGGTTTCGAAGCTGAGAGTGCTTCCAAAGGACTAGTATGGTCAGAAATTGAGGTGGATTGTTCCGTCGAGTATTCAGAGATACCACTCTTGTCCAATTTTAGGACCCTGTCAGCCATAGATATCATATGTTGGAAATTGTGTTCGATACTCAGTATTCCCATTCCACTGCTACGTAATTCTGTAAGTATTCTCATGAGTTGTTTGATTCCCCGAGGGTCTAGGCTCGAAGTAGGTTCATCAAGTATTAGAAAATCAGGCTGGCAGGCCAGCATTGCTGCAATTGCTACTCTCTGTTTCTCGCCGCCAGAGAGCGCGTAGGTTCGACGATTACTCAGATGCAGGGACCCCACAGCCTCAAGGGAGGATTGAACCCGTTTCTCAATCTCCTCTGAATTGATTCCATAGTTTTCGGGTCCAAATGCCACCTCATCTGACACTCTTAGTGTACAAATCTGACTCTCGGGGTCTTGTTGGACGAGTGCTACCTTTTGTGCTATCTTAGGGAGAGAGAGCTCGGACATATTCAGTCCATCAACTGACAGAGAACCGGATAGATTACCCGGAATTGCATGAGGAATGAAACCTGAGAGAATCTTTGCAAGTGTGGACTTGCCAGACCCTGTGTGTCCAGTCAGGATTACGAGTGTCCCGGGGTCAATATGCAAACTCACCGACTCGAATACTGGGTCGTACCCATCATATGAGAAAGTGATTTCCTTGCCCTCTAGCAACTTAGTATACCTCAAGTTGAACTACTGATTGAACCCACAGAGAGCCGTCATAATTTCCTGCAACAAGCCAGAATCCATCTTCATTCTCTGTGAGTAGAAATGCCTTGTCGGTCATCACGTTTGATAATTCGAATTGTATCATGTAACCGTCGCGCGCAGTCACCCTAAGACCAGTTGCTTCTGGATTTGGTTCTGCCAGTGCGAGAATTGAACTGATAAGTATGCCAGTGTAGTTTGTAGGTGCGATGTGGATATAGGCGCCTATGAGTTCGGCCTCAACAGTGACTTCACTTCCAGCAAAAGCTGCGGTTCGAAAAATGTAGGGGTTCTCTACAAGTCCCACAACGTCGCATGCATATGGATCTGCGAAAGGTCTTGCAACTGCAAATGCATAGAATAGTGAGCCAACCATAAGAAAAAGAATGAAACCTACAGAGGATATATTGCGGACGACTATGCCACCCCGTGTTTTTGATTGGGGTTCTATGGTTCTTGGTGCCGGTCCAAAGCCAGCCTCGGCCAAGAAGTAGAAGGTTTCCCAAGCAAAGTATCCAGCAAATATGACTCCTGAACAGAATGCCAAAATCGCTATAGTGGAGATGACTGCCAATGGGACTCCAAGGAAGAAAATCAAGTGGAATACAAACACGTTTGATGCTGTTGCTGCTCCAGCCCCCAACCACCAGACTAGACGATTATCCGAATTTGCTTCACTTGTGCTTCCTCCGAAATGAGCAGTAATATCAACCAGTGTTCCTTGGATAAGAGATACTACGACGATTACGATTCCATGTGTGCTTCCTGTGAAAAGCTCGACCATTCCTTTCAGTAGGCCTCCGGCTGTGCCCACTCCGAATCTCGGGACTAATAATCTCATGATAACGATCCAGAAGACGTGAAGCCCTGCCATGAACTGACCTGCACCAAATGGTACGCCAAGAGCGAGATTAATCAAATTGCCAAGGTACCCAATGAATGTGCTGAGTGCACCTCCCAAAGAAGCTAGTATCGCTACCGTGACAATATCACGGGTGGGGAACGTTTGGTTTGGGTTGTTTACCAGAGTCACTCGTCAGTCACCTCCATAAGAACGATAAAGCGAATCCATCGTGCACCAGCAGACGGATAGACATTGTATCCCATCCCGGCAGCGGAAGTCGCGGCACAGTCGTCGTTACTATAGCCTCCGTCCTCAGGAATCATCACAATCCTAAGACCATTGGACCAGTCAGGGACTATTGACTCGTTGAAAGCAAATGCCAGAATCATATCACCTTGATACTCATACCAAGTTGTGTTTGGATAGATATTACAGTAGGTGAAATCTTGGGAAAAACCATCAATAGCACTGACCCTCAACCTCTGATTCGAGGCAATTCCACCAATGAGTTCCAAGAGAACTGAAATCTTAACGCCGTGATAGACTCCTTGACCGCGCCAGTTGTCATATTGATTTTGAAATGACGAGAATTCCTCGATTGTTGGCAAGTTTTTGAGGTCCTGAATTGAGAGAGTGACTGATTCATCGCTACCCTGAATCGTAATGGTATCACGTTGCAAAACTGGGGTTTCAAGCAGAAGAGGCTCCACTAGAATACCTTCACTGTTGATTGTCACGTTGAGATAGTGGTAAATCCCACTCGAATCAGTATCTGCATATAGCGAAATCCCAGCCCCACCTGAAATTGCATATAACACCCCATCCAATGTGGTCAGATTGAACATGTGAATGTGTCCTGCAAAGAATGCATTGACCCCATTAGATTCAAGGATGCTCATCAATCGTTCACCGGCGGACTGATCATGCAAGGTGTGGTTCTCACCCTGTCGGGGATCAAATGGAGGAATGTGTGTGAAGACTACCTTCCATTCAGCACTTGATTGGACGAGATTATCCTCCAGCCAAGTAAGCTCTTGGTCTGAAATTGTGCCTGTGGATGTGTTAATCACACTAAAGTGAGCGGGACCAAAATCAAAAGAGTAAGTTGAAGATCCAAACAGCATTTCGTACCTATGATTTCCACCTAAACGAATGTCATGGTTTCCAGCTGTGGTATAGAATGGTACCCTTAGATTATCAATTACGTCGATAACGTCAGCATATTGGTTCTCTTGCCCGAAAGGGGTGAGGTCACCGGAATGGAAGATGAAATCTGGTTGGTTCTCGTTGGCAGAAGTAACAACTTGAGCTAGTCCACCACTGTAGCCCTGTGAGTCACCAAGTACATAGAAATTCAGACTTGAGGAAGATTCATTGGTAGTATTGAACCAGAACATACCAATGACTGTAGCACTGCCTATGAGAATGGCCATTACAATTGCTATTTGTAATGTGTTTCGCTCCATATGGGATACGCCCTTGTGTCCAGTTACAAAGTTACTGATATGTTTAGCCGTATATATCGGCTCAAGTAGGGGTCTTGAGTCCCAATAGAAGGTTTCGTTTTCAGTCACTGATTACTTCAATGCGATACCGCTTCTCCTTATCTGGTCTGCGAGCTCCATGATAGCATTGTCTTTTCGCCAGTGTGCAGTCCTTTGGAGTATGTCAGACACGGTTTCAATGAAAAGTCTGTTAATTTTGGGTGTCTGTTCGTCACCTCTTAGGTTCAAATACTGTTCGAGTAATCTCCAAGCAAGTTTTCGCTTCCTTGCATCATAGACTGGTCTTGTATCAAGCAGACTGGCACTTGCACCAGCAATATCAAACATCCAATGACCAGGACCGGATTCCTCAAAGTCCAAACCAACCAATGGATTCATTCCGCAGATGAAATTGCGAAGCCGTGGATCACCCTTGAGGAGTGCATGAGCCTCGTGGAACCTATAGTACCACTCTGCAAGTTCATCTATCAACGCTTCCTCGAATGTACGATTAATGCGTGTTGTAAGTGGTTCTCCCATCATGTAGGGCATCAGGAGAATTCCATCAACAGCTGATATCACCTTTGGTACTGCTAGGCCCTTCTCATGGCTTGCTTGGAGTATCTTGAGTTCATTCTCAAAGTGGTCGGTGACAAACAGCTTCGCGACAAGCTCCAGTGGAACTAGCTCGCCTTTATGCAGGGCGCCAAGACGAACAACGATGTTCTTTCTGCTCCTGAATCGTTCGATGATTTCAAAGTCATACTCGGACCAAAGCCTCTCCAATTCGCTCTCTAGTGTTCCAATCCTTGAAACATCAAGTGGGGTGTCATCTACACCGACCAAGTAGCTACCAAGTTCTTTCAGAAAGTCCATGGTATGGGCAATCCTCCCCTGCCCCCGATATTAGCCTGCCGACCACACCAAACAGGTTAAAGCGGATAGGTTGGAGGTGAGATTGGTGCCTTGGAAATGACAGATAGAATCTGTAATGTTGAGAAGAACAAAGAAAGCTGTGGATGTACGTACTCAAGCTGCTCCAGACAGGGCATCTGCTGTGAATGTATAAAGTACCACTGGAAACATCAGGAGCTTCCTGGATGCCTGTTTCCACCCGAGGCAGAACGTACCTATGACCGATCTCTGGAATTCTTTCTGGATGTCTGGAGTAAGAAACTAGGCAAGAAATAGTACTGTATCAAGAACAGCTGGGATTACTTACAGAAAATGGCGGGCACGACCGGATTCGAACCGGTGACATCCAACTTCGAAGGCTGGCGCCCTATCCGGACTAGACTACGCGCCCGTTTCTTTTCGATAATAATTTCCTCTTAAGCCATTCTGTACCAAATCAAATGATTGTTACTCTTCAAAGGATTCGATTTCATCGATAAGTCGCGCAAAAGAATCAATGAACTCATCAAACTATTAACGACTAGATGATTTTGTCCTTGATATGTGAGAAAATTGAAAAAATCTCCCTCTATCATATCACGCTCAATCTTCTGATGAACAGAGCTTGTCAAGGGCTGACCTAAAGAGATTTTTCATAGCTATTGTCCATCCAGTTGTATCCGCATTGGGGGGAATCACCGACGATTGAATAAGTTAGTCTATATTGAGTCAATAATCAATCCTCCTCCTAAGATCAATGAATGCATGATATCGGATGAAGGCGCATTGTGAAATCGTGTGGTTTCAATCTATTTTCTTATGGATTTCCAGTATTTTTCTCTTATTTGGTACTTCAACTATGCCCTTGTCAGTAATAATCGCCGTTATGAGCTCAGGTGGGGTCATGTCAAACGCAGGATTGTACACCTTTGTGGTAGGTACAGTGATGTATTTGCCATTGATTATTCGGATTTCATCACCATCGCGTTCTTCGATTACCACATCGGCGGGATTGGTTTCCATATCTATGGTTGACATAGGGGCTGCTACATAGAATGGAATTTTGTGGAATTTTGCGGTGATTGCCATCGTGTATGTTCCAATTTTGTTAATTACATGACCTGTCTTCAGTATCCGGTCAGCACCAACCACACAACAGTCAATCCTGCCCTCTCGGAAGACTGTACCAATCATGCCATCAGTGATTAGTGTTGTATCAATACCATCTTCCATGAACTCGAAAACTGTTAGTCGGGCACCCTGCTGGCGTGGGCGAGTTTCCACTGCGTACACCTCAATGTTGCCGCCATACTTTTCATGTGCAACTCTGACCACTGCGCCAACTGTACCAAGGTGAACAGTTGCAAGTGAACCTGCATTGCAGATTGTTTGGATTACAAATCCGGATTCAATCACTGAAAGAGCATGTTTGCCCATGCTTTGACACATACGAACATCCTCTTCGGCTATTTCCTTTCCCTCACCAACCAGTATCTCCACAATTTGATCAACACCATCTTCGGCTGCTTCAGCAACTCTGAGCATCCGGGTAGTGGCCCAAGTAAGATTTACAGCTGTTGGACGAGTATTGAGAGTGACAGCGGCTTTTCGTAGAAAATCAAGAAGATTATTCTTGGTCTTTGCCTTACTCTCAATCGCAGCAAGTGCCATTCCCATTCCTGCTGCTGCTCCAATTGCAGGTGCACCACGAATCTCCATGATCTTGATTGATTTTGCCACACGTTCGTGGCTTGAAGTCACAATGTGTTTTGTGGCCAATGGAAGCTTTGTCTGGTCTACAAGCTTCACTTCCCTCGTATCATCCAACCATTCAATCGTCCGAAACATCTTGAATTCCTCCAAAGTGTTCATTCAGTACTCTATCAAGGGTGTTTATGATCTCTCTAGAAATTTCTTCTATCTCGGGATTTAGACCCTCTCCAAACTGGATGCTTCTTGGTTGAATTCCAAGAAGAATGGTTTCTCCACCAGTTGAATCTTCCAAGTACATCATCAAGAAAGAGAGAGGCATACTATGAGTACTAATTGTGATACCCCCAATCCGGTCTTTTGTGACCAGCTCAATATGGCCAATTGGTTTTCTCATATCAGCTGCATCCACCATGATTACTCTATCAGCTCCAAACTCAGCAAGTGGACGGGCGAATGCCTCAGGAACCGATCCAACATTCTCAATGAACACGTTGCGATGTTCCGTTTTCATGTTTTCTACAATGAATGGACCAAGCCCATCATCTGTTCTGAGTGGATTACCGATTCCAAGAACTGCTACGCGTTTTGCTCCAGAAATGAATAGTTCTAATTTTGCTTCAATAGAGTCAGCTGTCACAGACGTTTCCACGTTGTAGGCGCTATAGTTCTTGTGCTTGGTGATGTCGAAGACTTTTTCACAGAAAGACAGGGGTCTATTGAGAGTAGGGAAACGAATTTGTCAGAAGAACATGATGATGACCAGACTCAACAGGATATTGACCTAGAAGAGGTCGTTCTGGATGAGAAAACATCCGAACCAGAGGAAGAGCCAGTAGAAGCCATCTTTGAAAGTGGACGCGGTTATGTGAGTCATGAAAATACTGACAAGATTTCACAGCAGGGATTCTACGGTACTAGACTTGATGATGGAAGACTGGAGTTGCTACCAGTCGAGATTCTGCATCTCATTGAGCGGAAGCGAATCTTCGTCAAGTCTGTTCAGGGAAGGAAAGTAGAAGCCAAGGAAATCATCAATGATTTGCTTCCAGATGACCCAGGTCTCTGGGTGAGATATTTGGTCTTTAGAGATTTGAGAAGTAGAGGTTATGCAGTACGTCAAGGTCTTGGTCATGGGATAGGATTTCGAGTATATGCAAGAGGTGAAAAACCAGGAAATGCAACAGCAAATCAGTTTGTATACATCCTGAAAGAGGGTGAGCCAATTTCCCTTACAAATCTTGATATGATTACGGACGCGGCTTCTGCAGCAAGGAAGAAATTAGTCTTTGCTCTTGTTGACCGGAATGGGGAAGTAAACTACTACAAGGTTGCCCATACCACCCTCCGAAACCGTGGGGATGATTCATAATGACAGAAGAATGGAATGACGACGACAACGAACTTGTGATTCTTGAGCAGTTCTTTGATGAATACACGATGAGTGTTCACCTTGTTGAGAACAATCCCCCACGGGCTAAGAGGGGGGCACCTGGTAGCTGGGAACTTGTAGAACTCTCGAAAAGGCTTCTTACACGGGAGGAACTTGAAGTATTGGCAGAGGCAATACTTGAGAGTGCAAGACAAGACAACAAGTCTTTTGTTGAAATCGAAGAACATGGTGCGGCAGTAGTGCAACTGAGAAATCTGAGAATCGTCATTGCAATGCCTCCATTCTCGGACAAACTGGAGATTTCGGCGATTCGTCCCATAATCAAACTCGACATAAGTGATTATGATCTCAGTACGAAATTGACAAAGAGGCTAGAAACTCGTGCAGAGGGCATACTGATTTCTGGCTCGCCTGGTTCTGGAAAAAGCACTTTTGCAGCGGCACTTGCAGAGTTCTATAGCCGAAAGGGGAATATCGTTAAAACACTTGAGCAACCTCGAGACCTCCAAGTAACAGACGAAATCGTACAATATGCACCACTTGATGGTAGTATGGAGAAAGCTGCAGATGTACTGTTACTCGTGCGGCCTGACTATGTAATCTACGACGAGCTTAGGAAAGACGCGGACTTCGAGGCGTATGCTGATCTCCGTTCTGCAGGTGTTGGAATGGTTGGTGTTGTGCACGCCGGCTCTTCTATTGATGCGATTCAACGCTTAATTCTTAGAGGAAGGGTTGAACTTGGACAATTGCCGAGTACTGTGGACACCGTCATTCAAATCGAGGCTGGACGTGTTGCGAAAATAGCGGCCCTGAGTCTCAAGGTCAAGCTGCCAACGGGAATGGGTGGCAGTCAGAGAGATCTTGCACGACCTGTAGTCGAGATTCGTGATTTCGAACAAGGTGCACTGGAACATGAGATATTTTCATTTGGTGGCGAAAAGGTTGTAGTTCCTGTAAGAGGCAGTAGGCCCACAGCATTTCGCGGTGAGAGAAGGGACTTGGGTAGAGGAAAACCAGGAGAGAGTGTACAAATCTCTGTTGGCTACTCGAAGAAGAAGGTCACAATACATTCAGGAAGGAAGTACGCAAAGACAAGAATCGAGATTTTTGCAGATGATGTCTATCTATTTACTACAGTTGTTGGACGGAACGGAGAAAGCTCAATTCGGATTAAAACTAGGCAGGGTAGTATGCTGGTAGATGCACTAGAAGAAGGAGCTAAGATTACTGCGAAAATTGCATAGATTGGAGAAAGAGTGTGATACTCACGTTGTTTCCAATGTGAGTATATCACCGACTGAGAGCACACTCGTTTCGCTAGACGTATGTGCATGTGACTTGATTCTCAGAGATGTTGGGTCCTTGTCATGGTAGTAATTACCAGACATTGGTATTACCTCTTGAAGTAGGCATATGTGATTGCCTTGGTACGGATGCGAATCTTTGGAGCCTTAGAACGAGTCTTAGCTAGAGCCATTTAGATTACCTCACAACAGTCATGTAAGCATAGCCAACGGCAGAGGTCGTCTGGACCTTTGCAGTCTTTTTGTTCTTCGTCACGGATGAAACCTGAGAGTTTGATGCTAGAGCCATGATATTTCACAAGGAATACTACTCAGATTTGGTATATAATACGGAGCCACTTGAGAGGGTCACAGAATAGAGTCACTTGATGTGACTACCCAGAATGTCGGTATTTTAACGAATAGTCTATAAGATGAGTTGATGCCGCGTCTGTCTAGGGCCCGTGGCCTAGTCTGGTCGCATTTGAACATCCTTCATGCGGGATTGATAAGGCACTAGCCTCCTATTGACCACAAGAGTGAGTCTGGAGTAAGTTAGTTATCGCAGGTTCAAATCCTGCCGGGCCCGCCACTACTTCTTCAGTATGTATGCGTTCTCTTCAGTCCCGACATGAACCTCATTTGTCATGTTCACGAAGAGACCGGTTTCGACAATTCCGGGAATCATCTTTAGATCAACTGCAATCTTTGTGGGATTCTGGATGGGTTCTGGGAATTGCAGGTCAAGTATAAAGTTCCCATTGTCAGTAACTACAGGACCAATCTTTCTCTGGGCTTCCCTTATTTTCGGAGTGATTCCCATGGCCTCAATTTTTCTCCTCACAACACCTAGTGAGAATGGTAATACCTCTACTGGGATTGGGAATCTTGTTGCAAGTCTATCCACAAGTTTGGATTCGTCTACGATAATAACAAGCTTCTTTGATGCTGAGGCTACTACTTTCTCTTGGAATAGTGCCCCCCCGCCGCCCTTTGTCAGATTCAGGTCTTTGTCAACTTCGTCGGCTCCATCTATAGTAAGCAAGAGCTCAGGGTCTATGTCTAAGTTTGTAAGAGGGATTTTGTATAAAACAGCTAATTGATACGCCTGATATGAACTGGGTACCACAGAAATCTCTACTTCGCCTTCGGATATGCGGCGCCCGAGCTCTTCCGCAAAGATTGCGACAGTGGAACCACTTCCTAGCCCTATAGCTCCCTTCTTTGGGATTAGCTCGATAGCACTCTTGGCTGCGTTCAGCTTGGTATTAGACATGTCAGACATCTCCCATTGACTGATTATTTCTCTCATATTGGTTTCAAAAAGCCTTCTGGATGATTGAAGAAATGACAAGAAGAGGAAGGCGGATGAGAACCGCCATTCATATACTAATCACCACTCATCAGAGTTCTCAGTCGTTCCATCTCTGCAAGCATCTCAGCCTGTAGGGTGCTCTTTCCACCCGCACTCTTGGGCGTGCCAGTATCTGCAGCACTACTGGGTGCAGCCTCAGCTGGAGGGCCGCCTGTGGGTGCAGCTCCACCTGGAGGGCCGCCTGTGGGTGCAGCTCCACCTGGAGGACCGCCTGTGGGTGCAGCTCCACCTGGGGGACCGCCTGTGGGTGCAGCTCCACCTGGGGGACCGTCTGTGGGTGCAGCTCCACCTGGAGGGCCACTATCTGTTGCTGGAGTAGTGGTTGGAGGAGCGCTTTCGGTTACACTTCCCGGTGCTCCAACACTTGGCGGACCGACATCAGCACTATCGTCTTCGACAGTAGTACCTGACATCGCAGCCATCTTACGTAAGTAATCCGAACGTGCCTTGTCCACTGCTGCATCTGTTTCAACTATGTCCTTAAGATCTGATTCCTTGACTATTGCAGCCTGTACTGCCTCAAATCGTTTCCGATAAAGTTCTGTAAGTTTAGCCTTCATTACCTCGTCTATTTCGCCCTGCTGAACGTAATAGTCCACTGCCAATAGTGCCTGTTGGATGGCATTCTCCTCGATTTTCAGGAAAACGATTGCTTCTGAAGGGGTTCTGAGAAAATCAACTTTCTTCGTCCCTGTCATACCTGCAGATACATCACCCGTGGAGGCAATAATCGTCTTTACTCCTTCGGGAATTCCGCCTCCACGTCGGCTGCGACGTACTAGGACACTAATAATCACGACAAACAACAAAGTATAGAAAATGAGAAAGTAGTCGCCGGGTCCGAGTGGTATGCCCAGTTCACGTAGAGGTTGGGCAAATAAGCTATCGAAGAATCCGTATATCCATACGAAGATTGGGTCATTCTGCAACTGGTGTCACCTGCTGTAATGTCGTCGTGTGATAGAGAACCGTGTATGGTATTTTAGCTTTCTTGTAGGCATTGAGCCTTTGTATCATGTGTGTGTGATACCGATTTATCTCTAGGAGATACGTCCTCTAGGTGTTAATTCTCCTATTGCCTCATAAACATGTGCTTAACATACCTGTTAATCTGTTGGTTTTACGATGTTCCTTAAATCGTCCCGTTAAGCTGCATAGAATCAAGGTGATTATTCTGAGTCTACTAGATCCTTCTATCGAATACTATGTTCTCCACGAAAAGACTTGGAAGTTTGGTGGTGGTGACATCTACAATCCTCAAGGTGAGAAGATTGGTTTCATAAAGAGGAAGTTGATCTCTATGTGTACTGAGATTGAGCTTTGTGATTCTGATGAGAAGAGCCTAGCCGTGATCAGCAGGAAAATTGTCAGTGTGCGTCCAATATATAATGTTAAGGATTCTGAAGGAAGTTTCATTGGTAGAGCCAAGAAATCCCTGATTACGTTCCGTGGTTCAATAGATATGTACGATTCTGATAATAAGATAATCTACAGGGCTCAAGGGGGAGTGACTAAATGGGAATTCAGAATCACTGCTCCTGATGACAAGAAAAGGGTCTTTGCTGAGATTAAGAGAGGAGACAAGTGGCGAGATGTGTTTGGAAGAGCATTCAGTTTCAAAGATAGGTATGTGCTTCACATTGCTAATCCCGATGTACCTCGACTGATACTTTTAGCATACGCGATAATAATTGATAATGAGTATCATCACAAGTGATTGGAACTTAGAGTGGTTGAAACCGTGGGTTTGTTGTTTTTCAAGTCTAAATAGACGGCGAAAGCGTATTGGAAAGGTTTGGAAGAGGAGCTTTTAAAACAAATATATTTCTTCGCTGAGTTAAGGATGCCTCAGTGGCTTAGTGGCTATAGCGGCTGACTTGTAATCAGCAGGTCGCGAGTTCAACTCTCGCCTGGGGCTCCACTTCTTCTGTAAGAATCAGATGTATAGATTACCGATTAACCAGTAGATAAACAGAGATATAATCAATCCAATAATTGCAATTGCTCGAAAAGATTTCTTCTGGGTCTTGTGGCGAAACCTGTACATTCCTCCAAAGATACCAACTGCGCCTCCCATTATCCCCAGAATGTACAGTGTTGGCTCTGCAATTCTCCACTCATTGCGTTCAGCCTTCCTCTTGTCCCACCACATTCCAATGAATGCGGCCAGATTCATGAATATCATATAGAGTATTGGCAGCCAGTATAGAATTGCTTCTGCGGTCTGCATCTATGCGTCCATCCTTTTTGCCGCTGCTTCAAGAGCATCAACAAGAACGAGCTGCTTGCCTGTCAAGAAGCCCATAGTCGCACCGCCGCCAGTACTGATATGGGTGATTTTGTTAAGCAGGCCCATTCGTTGCGCCATTGCACTGACATGACCTCCTCCAACCACTGTGATACAGTTACAGTCTGCTATGGCCTTTAGGACCTCGACTGTACCATGGGTGAATTCTTCTTTCTCGAAATAGCCCATAGGACCATTTGCAAATGCCACCTTGGCTCCACGAATCGTCTTGCCGAATTTCTTTGCTGTCTTGTAACCTATGTCTAGGAAGGGATCGCCAGCGATTTCACCGAATTCACACTCAACTCGTTTTCCATCCCTCTCTACAGCTGCGTCTTCTGGGAGTATTATGACATCGGAATACTTTTCCAACAATTCCTTTGCAATGCCCAGCACTTCCTGAAATCCCTTAATGGGAGCACCGTACTCATTTGGAATGGTACCATTTGCAATCAAGAATAGTGTCCCAATGAGACCCCCTAGGAGTACATTGTCTGCTCGGCCCATTGCCAGAAGCTTCCCGATTATCTTCACCTTGTCTTTCACCTTGCTCCCGCCGAGAACTAGAATCCATGGATGAAGTTCCTCTGCGATGACCTTGCTCAGCACCCGAATCTCCTTCTCCATCACTCGCCCTGCTACTGAGGGAAGTACTGCTGTGAAACCCACAATTGATGCTTGGGATCTGTGGGCTGCTCCAAAAGCATCGTTGACAAACAAATCGAATAGTGGATAAAGCTCCTGTACTATTGGTTCCTGTGAAACCTCTTCCACTGGGGCCTGTTTCATCTCGCCTTCGAACATCCGTACATTCTGAAGAACTAGTATATGTCCCACCTCTACGTTCTGGATTGCATTCTTAGCCTTGTTGCCAAAGATATCATCAACGAAAGTGGCCTTGAAGCCCAGCTTCCTGAGAATTACTGTATGTTGTTCTAAAGAAATGAAGTCTTCACTGCCGGGTCGGCCCTGATGTGCCATCAGTATCACTTTACTCTTGGATAGCTCCCTTAAAGTCGGGGTCATTGCTACTATCCTCGAGTCGTTAGTAATCACCTTAGTTTCCGGATTCAATGAACAGTTCATGTCCACTCGAATCAAGACTCGCTTTCCGGCATAGTCAACATCATCAAGGGTTTTGAAGGGCAGCTTCAAGTTGAATCACCGACGTTTTGGTCGGAATGAGGTTGTTCTGAAAGTTACCTCTCCCGTCTTGAGTTTCGGAGGAATTATGCTGCCACAAAAATCTATCTACACAAAGATGGCCTAGCTGATGCTATAGACTTGTGAGTCACACTCGACCTTCTCTTTTCTAGGTCTCCAGTATACTGCCCATTGACCATCTAGTGTTCGTGAGAGAAAGACTCTGTTCTCCTTTTTGAGAGTCTTTGCGTGTCTGATTGCCTCTACGCAGTTGTCGAATACTTTGGCGAGTCGATAGACTAAACCCCCCACGAGCCGCCATTTTTCCATTTGGGCAGTCATGGTGATGTGTACTTGAACTTGGTTAATAACCTCGTAGTAACTTAATCGATTTGTAATAATGCACCCCAGAAGAGAGAATGTATGTACAAGAAATATTGGTGCCGCAGGAGGGATTCGAGCCCTCGACTTCGAGATTTCTCATCTCGATTTTGGCGAAACTATTGACCCCAGTCGTATCCCAGAGATTCTGGGAAGATTATGAGTCTCGCGCCCTAACCAGGCTAGGCCACTGCGGCACGGATTTATACGGGCACATTGAGCTTCTCTATTAAAGTTAGCTTTCGCTTCTTGTCAAGCTTGCTGCTAATTCTCTCTATCAAGTACCCTTTGAATCTCAGTGGTCAGAAGATCCTTCACAGTTTTCCCATCCGCCTTGCCCCTTAGCTCCTTCATGACTACACCCATGAGACCGTCAACGGCTCCCATGCCATGCTTTCGCACGTAGTCAATTCTCTCTGTGACTGTGGTTCTGACCATGGATTCGACATCGGTACTATCTACTTTCTCAAGCAGTCCAGTTGCACTTAGTGCGTCTTTGACCGTAGATTTAGGATTCTTTGCTAGATGTGCTAAGATTATGGGAATTGCCTCTGGAGAAACCGCTCCTTTTGCCACAGCTTTGAATAGGGAAAACAGGTGTGATTCTTCCAGATTCTGTGTTGGGACACCATCACGTTGCAGGCTCACGATTGTATTTTCAAGAGTAACAGCCACAAGAGTTGGTGAGATTTCAAGCTCTTGGACCACATGTTCAAATATCTGCAGGTTTAGAGACCGAACAATCTGAGTTGAGAGATTACTGCTTAATCCATATTCCGTGACAAATCGTGTTTCCTTGTGATCAAGCGATTCGGGCATATTCCTCTTTATTCTTTTCAGACGTGATGCTGTAATTTTCACTGGTCTTACATCGGTTTCGGGGTACATTCGTTCTGCACCAGGACGCGGTCTTGCATACTTTGATGTTCCATCTGGTAGTGGGATTCTGGTTTCTACTGGAACACCTTTGGTTGTAGCCTTCGCACGTTTGATGACAGCGTCTAGTGCATCATGACACATGGTTTCGTCTGCAGCTACTACTACTACAGCATCAATCTCCTCAGCTTTGACTGCCTCTCTAAGGCCCTTGACCTCAGAGTCGGTGATTCCATAGTGGGGTAATTCATCTGTGTGGAAAATCCCACCTATTCCACTCCAGAATCGGGCATAATCTGCCAGCTCTGTTCCTAACCTCCGACCAGGTTGGACTTCTTCACCCACGAGTCCTGCGAAGCCAGGAAGTCTGATGGCCTGAATACTACCACCCTTTGATAGTGTCTTCTTAATCACTTTCGATGTTGTGTTCTGGAAGACTTGACTTACATCAACTGGATTGTCAGAGATGGTTTCGGATGTGATACCTCTGCTTGATAGTATATTCTTGATTTCGAGTAATCGTTGTTGTCGGAGTACCTCTAGTTCGACCATAGTTGAGAGTAGGTCAAGTTGTTGTAGACCCTTTATCTCAATGATTGCCCCGCCCTTGATGGAAACATTCACATCCTGTCTGATTGTACCTAGGCCTCTCCTCACTCTTCCAGTCGACCTGAGAAGAAGACCCAAGGCTAATGCAACCTCCTGTGCCTCTGATGGTGATCGGATATCAGGAGCTGTTGCGACCTCAATCAGGGGAATTCCTAGGCGATCAAGTCGGTAAATTCGTATGTTCTCTTTTTCGGCGATTTTCCTTGCAGCATCTTCCTCAAGACATATGGTCTGGATGCCTATTCGCTTCCCACCAATGTCAATTGCACCACCTGTTGCGATTATCGCCGTACGCTGGAATCCTGATGTATTGCTTCCATCAATCACTATCTTGCGCATGGGATGAACCTCATCCACCGGTGATGATGCAAGAAATTGTGCCATTGTAAGACAAATGTCTATGGAGGCCTCGCATATGTTGTGAGGAGGCTCTTCGTCAGTTTCGACAAGACACGTTGTGTCATTGTAATACTCGTAATAGAATCTCTTATTCTTCTGGAACTCGAAGAGAGCAGCGGGATCAATTGCCCCCATTTCACTTTGTGTTGGTCGGAGTCGTCTGAGTATGCCTCCATCTGGTTCATCATCACGGAGTATGGGGAGACAGTGACAGTACAATTTACGAGAAGTGTCCAGTTGTTGGTGGAGTTCAAGACCAACCATCAATCCAAGATTATCATAATGTTCCTGGTCTGGCATGCTATCAATTCCTAATGTGGGTCATACTCCCTTTGTTCTGTCCTTGAATCCATCTCGCCCACAATACACTCCCCCATTTGGGTTGATACTTTTTCCACACTTTTGTTATTCGCTAACAACCACATCAACTTGACAACTGCAGTTTCGGCAAGCATGTTCTCGCATGGGATAACACCCATCTGTAACATCTCAACACCTGGTCTGTAGACATTCATATCCACGCGTCCAGAAATGCATTGACTTGTCATTGCAACCACAACCCCAGACTCGATGGCATTCTTGATAGACAAGTGAATGTGTTCAGATGCATGACCTAATCCAGTTCCCTCAATCACTATTCCCTTGATACCGCATTCTACGAAATTGTCAATGAATTCTCCTCGGATACCAGGGTATGTTTTGAGGAGAGCAACATTATCATCAAATTTCGGTTTGAGTCTGAGCTTCCGTTCTGGATTACGACGGAGGAGAGGTTGTGTGATTTCGGAAATTTGTGAACCTTCCACTTTGAATAGGGGTTGAAAGTTAATTGACTGGAATGCATCACGTCTGCTTGTATGTGACTTACGAACCCTAGTGCCTCTGTGTGCATGAACAAAGCTGTCATCAGTTTGACCATGCATGACAACCATTACTTCTGCAGCATCAACTCGACCGACTAGGTCGGTGGCGCCTATTAGGTTGATAGCAGCATCTGATGATGGTCTATCGGATGATCTCTGTGAACCTACAAGAGCAACTGGGACTGGCATTTCTTGAAGAGCAAAAGAAAGTGCTGCGGATGTGTATGTAATTGTATCAGTACCATGTGCAATAACAATTCCGTCAACACCCTTTCTTATCTCTGAAGCTACTTCCTTGGCAATTATGCTCCAGTCTGCAGGCTGGATATTCTCTGAAAGCAAACTCATGAGAATCCGGGGTATCACTCTAGCGTGTTGGTTAAGCTCAGGTACTGTATCATACAAATCTTGTGCTGATAGGGCTGGATTCACTGCGCCAGTCTTGTAGTCGACCTTGCTAGCTATCGTTCCACCTGTACTTAGAATAGCTACTGTTGGTAGGTCAGGATTGGCTTTTGGTAGATTAGAATGCCTCTCAGATTTTCGTTTCTTTCCTCGTTTTACGAGCTCGATATGTGATTCTACCCCTATTCTGACACCCACATTATATCCAGTGTCTAGTTTTACTACAATATGGTCAGGATCACTTCCAACTTGTGCACGTGGTATGAGAATTCCTTCGTAATCTTTGCCGTTGGAAATGATTCTGATTCTATCAGATACATCTATGCCGGCCTGAGTTAGTATCTTAAGGACTAGTCCCATATACCCCGAGCTCTCTAGACCCATGACGATTCACCTTGGAGCTTGATTCTCTCGTCGATAGGCTGAGTCATAAAGCCTTCGTACCGTCATAGTAATTTGAATTGCAAATGTATGTATTGATGCATATGTTGTAATAATAGTATTACAATGGTGCGGGAGAGGGGACTTGAACCCCTGGACTCCTACGAGAACGGATCTTAAGTCCGTCGCCTTTGACCAGTCTTGGCTACTCCCGCTTTGTTTGGACGGTGGTTGCGGCCGCACCTTGTACGGTTTCTCTGCAAGGTGATGTTAGAGAGAAGTGACTCTTCAACTCTTTGGTGGAGTTGATGAGTGAAGAGATGGTGGGGCAGGCCGGATTCGAACCAGCGACCATCGAGAACGAAGGAATGATTTCCAATCGTTTTCTCGGTGTAAGCGAGACATCATAGCCGGGCTAGACTACTGCCCCTAATGCCCGCTCTGTCTGCTGTCAATAAAAGATTTACTCACTTGGAAGTGGCTATGATATGTACTTCATGCCGTGTTTTATCAAGAATAATGGGTATGATATTATCATATCCAAGCTGTGCAATGACCTGTCCGAGCTTTTCGGCCTTATCAGTAGTGGACTTAATCTTGAATGCAGCAACTAATCTCCCCCCGGTTTTGAGAAGTGGTGTGTATTTTTCTACTAGTTTGAATGTTCCGTTAGGTTCAGTTGTTACATCAAGAAGGAGTAGGTCAAGTGTTGCCTTTCTACATATGTCATTTATATCAATTGTAAAGGCATCACCAATGATTAGGGATAGTTCCGAATAATCATCCACTAAATCTTGAAGAATATCAAGAAACTCGGTCGAAACCTCGATTCCGATGACTTTGACACCATTTTCGAGCAGAAATCTTAGAAAACCTCCGACGGAACAGCCAATGTCAAGAGCATATATTCCTGGAGTTGAAAGACGGTGTCCAATTCGTGTTTCAATGTCCTTGATTTTGGAGTATCCCGCAGGTTGAATGTCTGATAAATCAGAGATGATTATGGATTCTGCGCCCGTCACATTGGTTGATGGCTTAGCTACGTGTTCATTTACAGTAACATGACCTGCTCGGATAGCACGTTTTGCCATCTGACGAGATGGGAAATGTCCGTTTTCGACTAACCAGACATCAAGTCGTGGCATGACGATTCTCCTCTACCTCTCGTGGGATGAAAAGATGCATTGGAATACCCTTCATTTTAGGACCAATGGCTGCCAGGATTCCAGAAGCACGTGTGGAACGTTTGCATTTCAGTGAGTATTCGAAAGTCCCTAGCTGTTCGATTCTGTAAATGTCCTCCCTATGTCCAACCACATTTAATGTGCCCTCTATCATTTCTTTTGATACACCAAAAACTAGAAGTCGTTCGTGGTCATCATGCATCCATCTCTGGAGTCTGTCAATGAAAGAATTGGAAATCTTGGCTTCGAGTCGTTGTTTATTGAGATCCACACTTGTTAGTTCAATCTGAATTGGAAGATTGTCTACAAGTATTAGTGATTTGGCTATTTTCCTGAGTGGTTTTTTGGACATTTCAAGTTGATCTCTTAGAATATGAAGAGGAATTAGTGCATCCATTTTGGTGGGTATCATGACTCCGATATCTACATAGATTCCATATCCGACCTTTCCAACATCAACAAGCTGACCCAAGTGGGAGGACTTTGTGGTCAAGTTACTGGTTTTGGGAACAGTACCGAACTCCTGTTCTATTAGATTTGCAACGAATTCCTGATCTGATCCCTCAATAATGAATTGTACATGACCTCTTGGATTGAGTTTCATCCCCTTTATTGTCGCATCCAATTCGGATATCATGGTATTTATGACATTGCGAAGTGAAGTCAGCAAATTCTGTCTGAATGGTCCATAGACTCGGGAACGAAGTGTAAGATGCATCAATATCTCATCCTGCGCGAATATTATGAACCAAGAATAGGTCCTAAGTAGTAGAAGTTGCTTGGAGGTCTGCACGGAGTTCCTCTACTCGCTTGCGAAGAAAACTGATTGCTCTGCTGTTATCTACATATTCGAGTTGTTCATTGCATGTTGGGCAACGAAACGATAGGTTCATGGCTTCCTCAAAGGGTACGGGGGATGAATCGCCATTTGCGCAAGAGTATAGATCATTGTTACTCTCGTGTTCAAGCCGCTGTTCCAACAAGGAAAGGACCATGCGTTTCTTGCGATTGACTAATGCCTGTGCCTTTTTGGGATCTATCTTCCAATAGTACAGGAACCAACCTGTATTTGTATCGCGAATTCTCCGATAAGATGCAAGGTGGTTGTCATGTAGTTTGTATAGAATCCTTCGTACAACGTTAAGCTTCAGGTCTGTCTTCGTGGCAATCTCTTCGTCAGTCGTTTCATCTGCATTTGCAAGTACTGTTGCTACGTCAACCCCTTCTTTGCCCGCAATCTCTTCGACCACTAGTCGAAATAAGTCGTTGTTGAAGGAGTGTGGCATTTAATTAATCACCTAAACGTTGGGGTATATAGTCAATAGACTGGAGTATTGTTAATTGTTGAAATCCTCATCAGGAAATTTGTACTTGTTATATATTGCTCTTAGATGCTATATAAGGCCTCTTCTTAGGACGACGTTCTGAGTGGGCCGAACACTTAGTCGTCCTTCTGTCGTTTTTTTCTCTTGATTTTCACAACATCTCCAAGAGTCGGGGAGTCACCCGCAGACCGTGCTCCATGGGTTCTAATAGGTGTGGTCCCGATTGGTTCTAATAACGAAATCTCCAATTCTCTTTCAAGGCCTCTGATTGTCTTTCTCGTAGGTTTTAGTCGACCAGATTCAATAGCTTGAAGAGTAGATATACGTTCACCAACTTTTTGTGCTAGTTCTTCTTGACTCATCTTCTTTTTTTGACGTGCAGCTCTGATCATGCGAGCGTAATCTTCAACAAGAATCATATCTTCGAGTGTGGCTGGGCTACTAGGTCTAGCCCTTGGTTTTGACTTAATCCGCGCGGATTGGGAGCGTCTAGGTGCTGATGGAGAGGATGTTGATGGACGACTCATCCATGAGGGTTGTTTTGGAGCTTGAGTGGAAGGTCTAGATCCAGTACTATCAGATCTTCCACCAAATTTTGATGCACATTGAGGACATACAAGCATGGAGGCACCCTCGATGATGACGTTGCGTCCATTACCTGTCATTTTTCGACCACAGAGTTCGCAGCTGGGCACTGATAACCCCTCTTTAGACTAGTCAGATATGTTTGCATTGATAAACGTGGTGTTGTGTATTCGGTTGTTAGTCTAGGTTAGTAGTGAAATCCTTAAATTTGAAGTATTTGAGAGAGTAGTGAGGTATCATTGATTGCCAGGGACTGCTGATGCCAAGGACGAAGGCAGTGTTGAAAACCCCACTGATCTTATGGATCAAGTAAGGGAGTTGGAACGCCGTATTAGAATACTGCAGAGACGTATTAGTGCTCTTGAGAATGAAAGTCAGATGCACCGTGCAGAGAAGAGCCGACTGGCTAAGGAGAATCAATCGCTTAGAAGTGAGCTTGATAAACTGCGACAACCACCACTCATAACAGCGACTGTTCTTGAGATGCTTGGTGATGATAAGGCAATCGTGAAAAGCTCGACTGGTCCCAACTTCTTTGTCAATGTAGCATCGTCGGTTCCAAAAGATAAGCTCCTGCCGGGAATGAGGGTTGCCTTGAACCAACGCTCTTTTGCTGTTGTTCAAGCTCTGCCATCTCCACTTGACCCGATGATTAGAGCTATGGAGATAGAGGATGCTCCGGATGTAACATATGCTGACATAGGTGGTCTCGATGACCAACTTGATGAACTCAAGGGTACTGTTGAAACACCTCTTACTAGGCCCGAGTTGTTTGAAACAATAGGTATCGATCCGCCCAGAGGCGTTCTTCTGACCGGTCCGCCCGGCACTGGTAAGACACTTTGTGCAAGAGCAGTTGCCAGAGAAACAACAGCCACTTTCATCAGGGTGATTGGTTCAGAACTAGTTCAGAAGTTTATAGGTGAAGGTGCTAGATTAGTTCGAGAGGTATTTCAGCTTGCCAAAGACAAGGCACCTGCAATTATTTTCATAGATGAACTTGACGCCGTTGGTTCACACAGACTTGATGTTGCTACATCAGGTGATAGAGAAGTACAGAGGACATTGATGCAGCTCCTTAGCGAACTTGATGGTTTTTCCATTCGTGGTCAAGTTGCTGTCGTGGCAGCAACCAATAGACCAGATATTCTCGATCCTGCTCTACTAAGACCCGGACGCTTCGACCGTATAATCAAATTTCCATTTCCCAAGCGAGAAGGCAGAGAACAGATATTCAAAATACACACCCGAAAGATGAGTAAGTGTCCTGGTGTGGATATAGCTCAGTTGGCTGTGATGACAGATGAGATGACTGGAGCAGATGTCAAAGCAATCTGTACTGAGGCAGGCATGTTTGCTATTACAGAAGGCCGAAAATGTGTCACACAACAAGACTTTCGAGAAGCAATTGCCAAGGTGAAGAATCGACAAAAGGATGAATTCACCTCTGCTATGTTCGGTTAATTCTAATTGGTCCGAATGAATGGTATTGTGGACAATAATGAGATTCAGAGAGTATCTTAGAAAACACCTTGATGGACAAGTCCCGAATAATGTTATACTTCCATCAGGATTTCATCTTGTAGGACATGTTGCCCTAGTAGAGCTCGATCCTGCCGTAGGTCATATCACAGAGCTGATTGGTAACTTGATTCTGCGTTTTGATCAAAGAGTTCAATCTGTTACAGTGAAATCAGGACCTACTAAGGGTGTATTCCGTAAACCTGAATATAGGTTGGTTGCGGGAAGGTCGGATACGACTACTATTCATGTGGAAAATGGAGTGAAGTTCAGGCTGGATCCACTTTGCATTACATTTTCTGGGGGTAATAAGGCGGAACGTATTAGGATGGTTTCGATTGTTAATGCGACTGAAACTGTTGTTGATATGTTTGCATGCGTTGGGCAGTTTGCCCTCCCAATTGCATTTCATTCCAATGCGAAAGTGATAGCAATCGAATTGAATCATAAGGCATATACCTACTTGCTTGAGAATATCCACCTAAACAGACTCAATTGTACTGTTTCAGCAATTCATGGTGATTGTCGGATTGAACGTCCGTCAAAGTTTGCAAATCGTGTGATTATGGGGTATCTCCATGATACAATTGAATATCTTCCACAGGCTTTGGAAACATTGTCTTCGGATGGTGGTGTAATACATATGCACGTAGCTTTGTCAAGAAGAGGGCTAGATGACTATCGTAATACGATTAATACGCTATGTCTGGATTATGGGTATGTGGAACGGACCACAGTCCGTATAGTGAAAACATACTCTCCAGGAGTCGAACATTTTGTGTTTGATATTATGTTAGATGGACAATGATAGTCGTGAGCAAAATCATTTTAGGGACTACAATGTTTTAGCCGTATGAACTTGTACACTCAATAAGAGGAATGATCATGGGATTCAGAGGAACTTCACCGAAACAGATGAAACGTATGATGAAGAAAATGGGGATTGAACAGACAGAGGTTTCCGGTGCTAAAGAAGTCATTATCCGGTTTGCTGATAATGAATGGGTTATTGCTGAACCACAGGTTGTAATGATCAAATCTACTACTGGTGAGTCTTTTCAAATTTCTGGAGTAAAGATTGAAAGACCCATCGGGACCAAAGGGTCTCTAAAGGAACATGTGGCTAAACCTATCGAGATAGAAATCCCAGTTGAAGATGCTGCATTAGTTGCCAGTCAGACTAGTGTTAGCATAGAAGTTGCTACAGAGGCGCTCAAGGAATCAGATGGGGACTTGGCTGCAGCTATTCTCAAACTGCGTCGGACATGATTATTGTTCTGCAGTGATACGGTCTCGGATAATCTTAATTCGGAAAAAGTCTTCACGCTCACGTTCTTCAAGTGCAAGTTTCACGAATCTAGTGGTTGCCTCAAGTCTAGGAATCACAACTGTTTCAAGGGCTGATACTCGTCTCTTTGTCCTTTCAATCTCCAAAGCTAATCGTTTCACAGTAGATTCAATCTCTGCAAGTTGGACTATGGCCTTCAGTGCTTCTTGAAACTTGATTGCCATTGTATCAAGCTTGGCACTCGAATCGGGAAGAGAATAGGGGAACTCTGGAATTTCTTGACTAATCGACAACACAGGAACACGAACACCCATCATTGACCTTGTAGATATGTCTAGATTAGCCGAAACCTTACTTGAGTTGGCGAACTCTATCACTCGAGCTGGACCCATAATCATCTTGGCCTGAGTAAGGGCAGAGAAAGATTCTTTGAGATTTGCCTCCACAGTTTGGCGAGCTTCTTTTATCTCTGCAATCGCATTGAAAAACTCCATGATAAGACTGTCTCGCTTTTCCTTCAGAAGATTATGACCCCTCTCAGCGAGCCTCTTCCGATTCTTTAGTAGGAGAAGTTCCATTCGCGTTGTTTTTGTTCCAGGAAGGATCTTACTCATTGGTTTTCACTTCGTGGATAGAGTTACTCGTTAGATTTTGAGCGATTTGTATCTAATTTCCAAAAATCTTTGTGGTATATTTCATCCGAGGGCAAAGGAAAGTGCACTAATAGCAGTACCTAGGATACAAATCATAAGCCATTCACGAAGGTACCGGTCAGTCAACTGAGGTCTTTCTTCAATCCTACCAGTAGAGATTAGTGTAATCATGGAGATAAATAGGAATGAGAAGGGTAATGATACTGTGGTACTTGTGAGGGGGATATCCAGCAGGAGCATGACTCCAGCAAGTAGTCCAAAGATAATAAAGCTCAGAATCATTAGGGAATTGAGTACATGTCGAATTCTTGAGGTTTTCATGAATCCATCTCCTGATTAGGTGACCGAGGTTGACTCACTGTGGTGTTTCACTCTTCATTCTGTTGAAAAAGATTTCTGTCTTTGGCGGGTTTTTTTGGGGTAACAGCAAATCCTTATATCAAGTTTTTTCAGAATCCTTTAATACTTGTAATACATGATTACAGATAATACTTGTAATACAAATCGGTGCAAGTGGGGTATACCAGATGACAATTGCGATTCATGAAAGTGCTCTAATAAGACACTTCAATACGCGTAAAGAAGTGTTGCGCGCGTGGGAGGAAAGTATCGGATGTCGCTTCTCGCCCTTCCGTGGGTTCAAGATGCCTGATAGTCGATTATACGTTGAGCACCCGGATTTCCTCGATAGTATTGTTGATCTTATAATCACGAATGAACGACATATCTTTCTGAGAGGACCTGTAGGCTCAGGTAAAAGTACCCTTATGCTCCTTGCATTAAGAGACCTACCAACCTTGGCCGATCGTCGCGGTAACAAGTTCATCACAGGGTATGTCGGAATGACAGGACTCTACGAGAAGCAGATGGCTGCCGCAATTGCTGACTCTCTGAGAGTGAAATATCGTCGGTCATGGGAATCAACTCAAATAATAGATGCTGTTGCACAAGAGAGCCTTAGAAGATATGTTGAGGAGAAATGTCGTACTGCACTCTTCATTGAGGATGTGGCTGACAACCAAGAAGCAGCATTTCACAAGCTACGCTTTCTTGCAGATTTGCCAACAGAAGAAATGAGAGAAGGGTTTACTGATGCACTTGATGAACCGATTATTACACTAGTAATGAGTGGGACTGCAGTGTATTGGAATGCTATGTTATCATTTCTTCCACAGATAGCAGATCGAACTGAACCTCTTGACGTACCACCACTAGATGATATGAAAGCAAGAGAATTCATTGGTAGAAGAATCGCATATGCGCAGAGTCGCATTGACAGTTTTGACCCAGATAGTTTTGAGGTTCAGCCCTTTGAAGAGAAGGCTATTGTTGCCATCAATACAGCAGCAAGAGGAAATCCACGAGATATTCGAATGTTGGCACGGGGATGTCAGCAAGTGGCTGCTGAAAACCTCAGAAAGAATGGGAATCCTATAGTAAGTAATCAAATTGCCGAACTTGTTTGCGAAGCTTATGCAACCATACTCAGGGAGGTGCGGTAATGAGTCTCTTAGGAAAGTACCGAAAAGAAGAAGAAACAAGGGAAGAGGAGAAGAAAGTAGAACCTTCACCTACTACTGCTAGGCATACACCCACCAAGAAGGAAACTAGGCAGAGTGATTCAGTGCCCAATAAAGAACGCAAGAGTCCGATTGTGTCATTCTCAATTGCAACTGACCTCAGATCTTGTCTGCAGGCTGTTCGCAATGAACGAATGATAAATCTGAGTATGTGGGTGGAACGCAAGCTCCGTGAAGCTATCGCAAAAGAATTTCCCGATCTTGCTAATCAGTACTTGGAATAGTACAGGCAGGTTGAATGATTATATACAATGGTAATACAATTGATACAACTGAAAGCTAGTTCTCTTGATGCTTTGAATGCCATTCCGAATATTCCGCAAGACGAGACATACAGAGTGTTGCAAGTGCAGGGTCGTCATAGCAAGGAATTCTATTCATTTCAAGAAGATCCTTTCCAGGCTTTCCAACATCGCCTGCAAGCCAGACTCCAATAACTGGCTTGGCTGTGTCAGTCATGCGTATCCCCTCAAGTGTTCCAGCCGCATGTTCTGTCTGAGTCATACCTGCGAATGTAGGTACTCCGCATATCACAAGTAACATGTCTACATTCGAATCTTCCAACAATAGTTCAGTTGTTATCCGGTATTCTCGTCTTCCGCCACCAGCCAACACATCTATAGGATTCTTGATTGATGCCATTGGAGGAAGGACTTGTTTAAGTTTTAACATAGTTTTCTTCTTCAACTCTGAAATCTGGAGATGTAGGTCTGAGGCTGCATCGGTCGCTAGTACTCCCCCGCCTCCTGTATTACTAATAATACCAATATTGCGTCCATGTGGGAGAGGTTGATAATCAAAAATCTTACAGATTTCGAACAGTGTATCTAGAGTAGGAGCTGTTACGCAGCCGGCCTGTTTAATCATCCCATCAAATATTGGAATGGATCCTGCAAGAGAACCAGTGTGGGACTGTGTGGCATGGCTACCCGCATCACTACGGCCACCCTTGAGAACTACAACTGGTTTTCTGGTAGCTGCGTGTCTGAGAGACTGATAAAAGCTTCTTCCATCATCTACACCCTCAACATAGACTGCAATGACTGTGCTCTTTGGATCTTCACGGAAATAGTCAATGATTTCGACGAAATTGATATCGGCTGCATTACCAATGCTTGCAAACTTACTCATTCCGATTCTTTTGGCGCGAGTTGTATAGATACTCATCCCACCTAGTGCACCACTTTGAGAAACGAATGCGATGTTCCCTCTCTCAGGCATCATTGTAAAGGTTCCATTAAACAATCGACTATTTGACACACCTACACAATTTGGGCCAATGAATCTTACACCAGCGTTTTGTGCAGCACTGATGAGTGTTTCCTCGATTTCAAGCCCCGTTTCACCAGTTTCACTGAAACCACCTGAGATTATAATTGCATGTTGAGCTCCGGCTGCGTGAATCTCACGCATAAGTCCAGGACAATACTTGGCTGCCACTGCCACTATAACAAGATCAATTGTCTTAGGGAGTTCACTTAGACTTGAATATGCCTTCACCCCCAGAACTTGATCTCTGTTCCGTGTAATAGGGTATGTTTCGATTTCAGAAGCTAAAAGATTCATGAGAATTGAGTTACCCAGTTTTCGATAATCAGATGATGCACCGACAAGTGCTATCCTTCTTGGATTGAAAAAGGGGTCAATCTTGTCAAATGATGTGGTTGGTTGCTCACTGGTCATGACAATCATGCCGGAAGGTGAGCAGATTTATGTCTGCCGAGTTGTGAATGCATTATGTATTACACTTATTGTTCGTAATAAGAACGTTTCTGATGAGATATCTTCTTGTAGATCTGTTTGAGATGTCCTATATTCGTACATGTTGAAGAATTAATTTTATCAAAAACCAGTGTTGTGGTTTCAGGAAGCTTGTGGAATAAATTCAATAGAGCAGTGTTTGTAGCGTGTAGAATATTGTGGTCTTTTGTTTGGCATAATACGTCAATTAGTAACGATGCTGCAGATTCATGGTAGAAGTTGCCCAAGGCAAGAGCTGAAAGAGTTGTTAGTCGGGGGTTTTTCAGCTGAAGTATGTCCTCCAGAACCAGAACGGACTCTACGGATCTGATAAGCAGGTGGCTAGTCAAACAAGTGATAAGCTCACGATAGTTGTTACTTGATTCATCAGATTTGTATTGATCCATTGCCATTCTTGTTCTTGCAATAATGGTTGGTACGGTGTGCCTGCTCCCAAGTGTACACAACTTCTTGATGTCCTGATTAATAGTAAGCACAAGTAATTCGCGATAGTTTTCGTTGAGGGGATATTCAAGCGTGAGAATATCGTGTGTTTCATTGGACTCGAGTGTTTTCTTAAGACAGCTTTTAGTATGTGATGAAACTTGTAATACTGATAATACGGATTCGAAGTCGGACAAACTGATACGTGTGCCCTTTACTGCAAGACCACTTAGAGCATATCGGCCGAATTCTGTATACCATAGCGGTTCAATGTTTACAAAAGCTCCTGTTCTGAATAAGCGTATTTTTGAAATCTGTGAGTTTCTCGTCTTCTCAATCACGTCTCTGTAACCTTCAATCCCGGAACAGCTATAGTTAGATAGATTGAAGAATAGAATATTTCCATTGGCGATATGCTCCTTAGCCATATTTGTTATATGGGACTCAAATACAGTGGATGCCCTTGCAAAGGATTCTTCTTGTTCAAGCAATTGTAGGAGGGCTAAAGTGTCGTAGTCTATTGGTTCCAAACCAGAACATGAGAAAAGTGCGAATAACATCTCTCTGACTTTGAGAGGTTCCAGTCTAATTTTCGATGGACCTGTAATAAGAGGGCTAGAGTACTGGCTCTGGACAGCACAGATAAGGTACCTAACAACGGTTTCCCATCCAGATTCTAGCTCAAGTGATGCCACTAAGTCATGCAAGTCTCTAAGTCTGCGATCTCCAATGGCATTTGTAAGCTCTTCGATTTTATTTTTTTCCTTAGTTTCCCTCAAACGGTCCTTACTCGCCTTCAGAACGCGACTACGGGGTTCCTCATCTGACAAAGAAATCACCACTATGTTTCGGATACAAATGTGATTTCACAAAAAGTGTTTGGTATTCCCTGTGTATTTCATGTAATACCAACAAGTTATGTCAAAAAGGGGTCTTTTGATTCGTTCTAAGATTAGAACTATGTATAAGTGTGGTCTGTAAATATGTGAGTGTGTCGTGAAAATGGTGACAAGTCGTCAACTGGAATCCACTTGGTTTCCATCAGACTTAGCTAAGCATCATTGGTATCTCTATCTCCTCATGCATACCAACCTCCAAGATGATACAGTGTTGATTGAATGAGTTGAATGGACTGGATACCCAGTTACGTCGACGGCCTGAAGCACGGCACCCTCGTGCCCCTATTTTGTTTCGGTGACTCGGAATACATTCATTATTTCTTATGTCATGATTGTCTAGGTTTCGTTCTCAGGCCTTCTCCGTGAGAGATCAGACTTCAACACCAAAGGAGATGCTAGATGTTGAAGGGCATCTAGAATTGTTCTCTCAGCTGCTCGGTAACTCTCAATTTCCTCACTCGTGAGGTTAGTCTTCCCTGCAAGAACATCACGTATTTCTCTGTAATTACCAATCTTTGCAGCAATCTCTTCAAACGGTCTAAATACAGCAAAGTCAAAGAAACCGAGGTACGCAAGGAGTAGCATCGTGTAAAGACATTTCATCATATTCTGTCGTGCCTGTTTCAGAGTTCTGTTGAATGCACCTCTTGAAACACCTTTTGATCCAGTACCTATCCTTGATCTCAGAGAAGCTTTCTCCTTGTAGGAGATGTGATCACCATAACTATCTTCAATTACGAGATCTACAAGTAGAGTTTCTAATTGGGTTTCTGTAAGAAGAGAATTCATTACGAGTACTTTGAGTATCGGCTCACGAAGAACATCTTTGACACCTGAAACAATTGATTTCAGCTGTTTCTCCTTGTTCTTAGTCACAATTACTATCCTTCCCTGGTAGATTTGTCAACTTGTATCAGGTTCCATAAGCCTCTAAATGATGTACAGAGTGTTATGAATGTCATTGTACCCAAGTTGTGTATTAGTATCTGGACGGATACACTATTGTATACATTGATTCTTGTATCTAACTTAAGTGCTTCCGTGTTTCCTGCAATTCATCTCATGGGTAAAGTCCATTCGGAATCGGGAGGAGTTAGGACGAATCCAAGGATTAGATTTCCCCTTATCTCATCGAATTTGTAGATACCAAATACATACCTAGCCGATCCATCCTGCCATTCGATTCTGCCCCTAGTAAGATAGTGATTGAATATGACCCGGCACTGTTTTCGAATGGTTGTGAAAAGGTTCCTGTATCTTCTTCTTTGTGATGGTCGGATACCCCACCGAGAGAGTATGAATCTGTTTGCCAGACTGTTACTAGATACGAGTATTGGCTTTCTCCGCATCTCTTGTCGTTTTGCACACGCAAGAAGAGTACCTCGAAGACATTCAGGTAGTCCTGCGAGTATAGAAGGTGTTACTTCTGGTTCGTGTATCGACGATTTGGTACGTTCACTGAATGTATGCAAGTCCAATCGTATTCTTGTCACTCTGGTGTCCTTAAGAGGTCCTACATAATCACATTTCCACAGGTGGTATTGGTTGTAATACGGGTAGTAATAGACAAATCCTTGCCACTCTCACTGGATTAATATCCGTGCTTCACCGAGCTTTTTGATGAGGCAATCAAAGCTTGAGAGAACGTGCAATAATCCACATAACAGGTATTGTACAAGGAGTTGGCTTCCGGCCTTTTGTGTACCGAGTTGCAACTAATCTCTCACTTGTTGGTTCTGTACTTAATATGGGTGATGTGGGAGTTAGAATAATTGTGGAAGGACAAAGAAAGTCAATCCTCAATTTGGTAAATGAGATTCGAAACAATCTCCCGTCCATCTCACGTATAGATTCCCTTGACATCAGTTGGTTGCCGGTCAGAAATGAATTTGTAATTTTCAGCATAGAACGTTCAACGTCTGCAAGGGGAACTGATACAATACTAATAATCCCGCCGGATATTGCAATCTGTAATCATTGTATTGAAGATCTTACTAATCCAACATCTCGGTGGTTCCTCTATCCATTTACATCATGTGCAGCTTGTGGTCCAAGATTCTCTACCATCACAGATCTCCCCTATGATAGGCCTAGTACCACAATGACTGAATTTCCATTATGTGATACTTGTAATACAGGCTATACAAATCCTCTAGATCGTCGTTATCATGCACAGACAACTGCCTGTGTACTATGTGGGCCACTTTATACTCTGTTTGATGCACAAGGAAACAAGATTTCAAAATCAGTAGATATTCCAGTACGAACTGCTGTACAACTCATCAATGATGGTTTGATAATTGCGGTTCAAGGTATTGGTGGAACACATATTGTCACCAAAACCAGTGACGTAGAAGTGATAAAGAAGTTAAGAGAACGCAAGAAACGATCTCAACGACCATTTGCAATAATGGTCAGAAACTTGGATGCTTTGCAACGATTTGTAGTCTTGAAACCTATTGATATTGAACTATTGAGCTCATGGAAACGACCCATTCTACTAGTAACGAAAAAGACTGGAAGTCAGGTTTCGGTGATTACAGAAGAAATACTTGAGGAGATTGCACCAGGACTAGATACTGTCGGGGTAATGCTTCCATACGCACCTCTTCATCATCTTCTATTCCGCTACTCCAATGAGTCTGCTTTCATCATGACAAGTGCGAATCCAACAGGAGTGCCCATGTATATTGAACCGAATGAGATTGTTTCTGAATTGAAGAATATTGCTGATTACTACTTACTCCATAATCGTAGAATTCACCAGAGGACTGATGACTCTGTTGTGAAAGTGCTTGGAAACTCCAATCCTGTCTTTATCCGCCGAGCAAGGGGTTACGTACCTGAGCCTATAAGGCTTGAAGGACCTTGGGAAAGGCTAACTGCAATTGCATTAGGACCTCAAGAGAAGACAACTGGTGCAGTATTGAAATCACAGAGAGTCTATATGACACAGTACATTGGTGACACTGATCGCATTGGTAATGTTCAATTCTTAACCGATAGCCTCTATCATCTCATGCATTTGCTTGGACTAGAAGGGATAGATGTAGTGGGAGCCGATTTGCACCCAGAATTTTCCACAACTGAACTTGCAAAACGTCTTGTAAAGCAATGGCATGTTCCTTTGATTCAAGTCCAGCATCATTATGCGCACTTAGCATCACTCATTGTTGACAGTGAAATGGATAGTGATACTAGTATTGTTTGTATTACAGCAGATGGTTATGGTTATGGTTCGGATGGAAAGGCATGGGGGGGAGAAATTCTTGTTGGTGGGCTATCAAGCTTTGTACGAAGAGGGGGGCTCTTGGCTAGACACTACCCTGGTGGAAATCTAGTAGCTAAGTATGCTGTGAGACCGCTGATTGGTCTCCTCGGAAACGTACTTAGTCCTTCGGAGATTCTTGAGATAACAGAAGGATTCCAGATTGCACCGAGTACTACTGTTTCCGAAAAAATTATCTCGCTCTTAATCGAAGCTTCCGAAAAACGGGTGAACACCATTGAGAGTACGAGTGCCGGCAGATTCCTTGATGCAGTTTCTCTTCTTCTTGGGGTATGTTCCCAGAATTCTTATGATGGAGAGTGTCCAATGAAGCTTGAAGCAGCAGCCAAGGAAACTGATTTGCGTATTGATCCTTCATTTGTTTCATCTCAGTATGGTGACTGTCTTGATGTGGAAGACTCTGTAAGAAAAATCTTAGATATGAAGAAGCAGGGCTTCAGTGTGAGTAAACTTGCTTATGCCGTTCAATGGCACTTGGGAGATGCTCTTGCTCAACTTGCATGTCGCGTTGCAGAAGACAACGAAATTGACCTTATTGGTTTTTCAGGAGGAGTGGCATTGAATACTATTATCACAAGAGCAATGGTTGCACGCGTAAAGAGTGAAGATTTGAAACCGCTGCTTCACAGGAATGTCCCACCTGGAGATGGGGGTATTTCTGTTGGTCAGATTGCCGTAGCGGCAGAAGCTTGCAAAGAGTGAATAATGGGTATGGTAGTGGGATTATGATTTGCTAGAGCTTCTGAACGCTTCAAATCCAAGATTGACTGCCTTCATATTGATAGCTTCGAATCTCTTCGGGAACACTTCACAAACTGTTTTCATTGCGGTTTCAAGAGAAATAGGAACTATGTCAGTGCCAATAATACAGCCAAGTAGGACCATGTTCATTGCCATTGTACTTCCAGAGTCGCGTGCCAAAGACATCGCATCAATCTCGACTATTTTCTCGCAGAACTTCTTGATAGAGGACGTGATTTCATCGTGATTGGGATATGTAGCTTGCCCCATCGAAACTGCAACAGGATACTGAACATGTGAACTCATGAGAACTAGACCTTCCTTTTTGACCATGTGGGCCTCTCTTACGGTTTCTACTTGTTCAAATCCAACCAATAAATCAGCGGACCCCGGGTTGATAATTGGACCAAGTGCGTCATCTCCAATTCTCACAGTGCAGACTACATGACCACCACGTTGGGCCATTCCATGAATCTCGCCTACTCGGACGTTATGTGACTCTGCAAGTGCAATCTTTGCCAAGATTTCTGCAAGGGTAAGGACACCTTGTCCACCAACACCTGAGATTACAATGTCTACTGTATTACTGGCATTGCCGATCATCTTCACTCATCCTCCTGTTTTATGGCGCCCTGTGGGCATACGTATATGCAGGTCCCACAGAAATTGCAGAGTGTTTCATCAATTACAGCCTTGCCGGTTTCAGGTTCCTCGTACATAGCAGGACATGACAAATGGGTCAGACAACGTTTGCAAGCATTACATAATTCTGAATCTACATAGTATCGTGGTGGATACTCTCCAGATTGTCGTCGTTCTGCAGCTGTTAAGAGTGCGCAAGGTGCTATTGAAACAAGTACTGCAGGAGTGTTGTTTTCTCGGGTCCATTTCACCATCTCTCGTATTTCAGTAACTGTGTCAACAACTGAATCGAATGGATTGATGACCTTTACGTAATTGACTCCCAAGCCTCTACAGACTTCCGCGATATCCAGTGGTGGTACCTTTTTTTGCATGCCTGTGACCCCGGTTCCAGGATGTGGTTGATGACCAGTCATAGCAGTTGTGCGGTTGTCTAGTACTACAAGGGCAATCCGATGTTGATTGTACACAGCGTTTGCTAGTCCTGCAAGACCTGATGCAAAGAATGTGCTGTCTCCAATGGAAGCTACTACATCCTGATCCGTGACTTTTGATATGCCACATGCAGTAGTTATTGAAGAACCCATATCAAATAGGATGTCCGCCGTTTCCAATGGAGGTGCAATACTTAGAGTATAGCAGCCAATGTCAGTAGGATATATTGCCTTCCCTCTTGTCGCCGCGCGAATTGCGTAGTAACTGGCTCTATGAGGACAACCAGCACATAAGAGTGGAGGCCGCGGGGGTAAACTGGAGAGCTCCTGTATTTTCCTATCAAGTTCTGTCCAGTCAATGGGTGTATTACAATTAATAATCCTACTAAGTGCTTCCATTACTGTACGAGAACTATATTCTAAGGTCCTAGCGAAGTAGCCCTGTTCTTTTCCTAGAATCTCCAATTTCAATCCGTTGAGCTGTGCAATACGACGAGCTTGGGTTTCTAGAAATGGTTCAAGTTCCTCAACTACGACCACTTGGCTGTGACGTTTCATGAAATCTAATATCATCTGGTCAGGAAGTGGATGTGTCATCCCTAGCTTGAGAACTTCTGCACTCATATCCATCATGGATAGTGCTTCTATCACATAGTTATATGACACTCCACTTGTGATTATTCCAATCTTGCCTTCTCCAATGGAAAAGTTCAAGTCAGTGGACTCGGAGATAGCCCGAGCCTTCTCAATCTGGTCAAGAAGTATTGGATGGCGCTTTCGTGCTACTGAAGGAATAGGCACGAATCTGAACGGATCCTTCTCAAACTCGATGATGCTTGGCCGTTCAGGAATTTCTCCTAGCTCAACTGGAGAACGAGTGTGATTTACTCTTGTTGTTGTACGAAAAAGGATTGGTAGCTCGAGTTCTTCGGAAATTTTGTAAGCATCAAGGAGCATCGATTTTGCTTCGGCTGAATCAGAGGGTTCTAACATGGGCATGTTGCCCATGAGAGCATAGTACCTGCTGTCATTCTCGTTCTGTGAGCTCCACATACTGGGGTCGTCAGCAACAACGATCACCATCCCGCTACGAACACCGACATATGTAAGAGAAAAGAATGGGTCTGCGGCTACATTAAGACCTGGGCCTTTGCAGACCATCATCGATCTTACTCCGGCAACAGCAGCAGCTCCTGCGACCTCAAGTGCAACCTTTTCATTGGTAGAGAACTCGAAATAGAAGTTCTCTAAGTGGGGGGCCATGAAAGTCAGATTGTTTCCAATTTCGCTGCTCGGTGTTCCTGGATACAGTGCAACCAAACGAACTCCTGCTTCTAAAACACCACGAGCAATCGCTTCGTTTGCAAGTAGCAATAGCTTCTTCCCAGGTGCGTCCTCAAGTAATTCCTTAGGTCTAGTCAAGAATTATCTTCTCCAGCTGCGTTATTGTCGCTCTGGTTTCGGTACGATATTGCTTTTACGTATGAGGGTTGTGGTGCTGTTGGAACACGTGTTCTAACATACCGGCCGAGTGATCTGGTCACCTAGACACCCCTTTATTTCCACTCCAATGGATTTTATGGAATGTGGGGCGTTTGAAGCGGTATAATTATAGTATGATAAAATGGAGATAAACAACAGCTACCTAAATAACTATATATACTTTTCTGTTTTTATCCGAATCACAATCCATTAAACCATCTCCATAGGAAACGATGGGGTTTGTATCAGGTGACCAAACTAATTTGAAAGAAAGATCCTAATTCTTGGAGGTAATACTTGTAATACCACTTACAGGATATATGGAACACGTGTTCCAAGACCCTTCTATTTCAGCTCCTTTACAACCATGAATACTCTAAGGGCAAGAATGTCCTGGTATTTGTCGAAAAGTGAATCGAACGTTGGTCTGTATTCCTCCGGTACAAGAATGGTCGAATCTGCAACAGATTCTACTCCTACATGTTCCTCAATCAGCCCAACTTTTCTTCTCTGTTTTACCCCTGATCTAGTTCTCCAAGAATATGTGAAGCCATAGAGTTCCTTTGTAAATGATACACGTCGGGCATTTCTACGGCGAGACTGAATGCAATCGTAGATGTACAGTATTGTTGTCATTTAGCAATCAAGTCATAGGAACACATATTCCAATCATGAAGTTTAGTATTACCTTATGTCAATCCTTACGTTTCAAATTCAAATGGAAACCTTAAAGCGTACATTGACTGGCAATCGACTGCGTTACAAGGTATTCCTTGCATCGTAACTTTGAGGAGGGTCTCCTTTGAACACCATAGGACTCACAAAAGAAGAGAAAGCTTTTGAAACACGAGTACCTGTCATTCCAAAGCACATTATGGAACTGCAGAGTGGTCATAAAATCTCATTCATGATTGAACCTAGCGATCAACGTGCCTTTGGTGCAGACGAGTACGAAACGGTTGGTGCAGAAATTCATCCTTTGAAAGGAAGCAAGGCTAACGTCATCCTTGGAATAAAGGAGATGCCAATTGACTTCTTCGAACAAGGCAAGGTATACATCTTCTTCAGTCACACTATCAAGGCACAAAAATACAATATGCCAATGTTGAAGAGAATAATCGATGTTGGAGCAACTCTCATTGATTACGAACGTGTAGTTGATACAAATGGCAGACGCCTGATTTTCTTTGGGAACTGGGCCGGGCTAGCTGGAATGGCTGAAACCTTACGAGTTCTTGGAGCAAGACTCGAAGCAGAGGGCATATCACCAAACCCATTCGCAGCAATGAAACCCACAATGCAATGCAAGGATTTTGCTGAGCTGAAAACCGAATTCTTTGCCTTGGGCAAGCGCATAGAGGATCAAGGTTTGCCTGATTCTTTGACACCTTTTGTAGTAGGTTTTTCAGGATATGGAAATGTATCCAGAGGAGCTCAAGAAATGTTGGATCTTCTTCCACATGAAACTGTCAGCCCTGAGAACCTTTCTGAGCTCAAAAGAAACCGAAACATCCTCTACAAATGTATTTTCATGGAACATCACATGGTAAAACCCAAACTCGATTCTACTCCATTCGATCTCCAAGACTACTATTCCCATGGCACATCAAAATACAAGGGAGATTTCGAGAAATACGTACCTTACCTTACCGTGCTGATGAATTGCATCTATTGGACACCCAAATATCCTCGCCTGATAACAATAGATTTTATCAAGAGCCACTGGGATGATGAAGACCGGAAATTGCGAATTGTTGGTGACATATCCTGTGACGTAAAAGGTTCAATCGAATTCACGGTGAGGTGCACTGACGCCGGAAACCCCAGCTTCACATACCTGATTAAGGAAAATCGCGGAGTTCTTGGTGTGGAGGGCAATGGACCTGTAGTAATGGCCGTAGACAATCTTCCATGTGAACTCCCGCGTGAATCATCAACCTCATTCAGCGAAACCCTTTTGCGTTTCATACCTCTTCTTGCAATGGCTGACTTCACAGTCCCATTTGAGGAGCTGCAACTGTCTCGCGAATTGAAAGATGCCATTATTGTCTATCAAGGACATTTGGTTGAGAACTACAAACATCTAGAACAACACATTCCGACTTAGGAGATTGTAATATGAAAAAAATACTCTGTCTGGGAGCTGGGCTTGTAGCCCGCCCATATGTTCAATATCTATGCAAACATGGATTCCATGTTACTGTCGCAAGTAGAACAAAGAGCAAAGCAAAACGACTCATTGAAGGATGTAATAGTGCAGAAGCAGTAGTTTTTGACATAAAGAAGGATGATTCTCTTCTTGATAAGCTAACAGCTCAGGTGGATTTGGTGTGCTCATTGTTACCTTACACATATCATACAAAAGCAGCAAAAGTTGCAATAAGACATACCAAACCATTCTGCACAACATCATACATTTCTAATGAGATGCTGGCTCTCGAAACTAAAGCGAAAAATGCTGGCATTTTACTACTAAATGAATGTGGTGTCGATCCAGGAATCGATCATATGAGCGCCATGAAGATAATCGACCACATCCATGAACAGGGCGGAAACGTGGTGAGTTTCACATCCTTTACGGGTGGTCTCCCCGCACCTGAAGCAAATGATAACCCGTTCGGTTACAAGTTATCATGGAGTCCACGAGGTGTTCTCTTGGCAGGCAGGAATGATGCACACTTTCTTCGTGATGACAAAGATGTCAAAATTCCTGGTTCTGACCTCTTTGACAACTATGAACTGATGGACGTACCAGGGATGGGAAAGTTCGAAGGATATCCGAATCGTGATAGTATGTCCTACATCGGTATTTACTCAATCCCCGAAACACAGACAATGCTACGTGGAACTTATAGAAACATTGGGTGGTGTGGTACACTAAAGAAGATAGCAGATATTGGTCTTCTAGACATCACCAAACGGTCATTCACTGACACTACCTATGCTGACATGGTAAGAAACCTGATTTCTTCAGCCGAAGCGGATGTCAAACATGCTGTTGCAGAATCAATCGGTCTTAGTGTAGATGACCCCATCATCTCGCGTATTGAGTGGCTAGGTCTGTTCGAAGAGCGGCCCATACCACAAACAGTTTCCACAAATCTAGACGCTCTCTGTTACCTATTCGAGGAGAAAATGCAGTACTCGCAAGGAGAACGTGACATGATAGTCATGCATCACGAGTTCATTGCTGAATATCCCGATAGAAAAGAAAAGATTACCTCGACCCTCGTAGACTATGGTATTCCTAATGGTGATAGCTCAATGTCAAGAACAGTAGCACTTCCCGTTGCCATTGCTAGCCGGATGATTTTAGAAGGTGAGCTGAATCTGATAGGAGTTCATCGTCCAATCATGTCTGAAATATACGAACCCATTCTCAAAGAGTTAGAAGGACTCGACATAATTTTTGATGAACGTACTACCAGAATGTAAACTGTGTGAGATTGCCCTACTAGGACATTCTCTCCTTTTTCGTGAAGGTTGATGTAAGCTACTTATGTTCACTTCCAATACGAATCTGAATTGCTGCAAGTACTTCTTCGGCTCTTTCTACTTCCTTCTGGACCTCAACCTGCTCAGTTCTTAGTCTGTAAGTATACCCAGTACGATTCCCAAACCGTTCTAAGTGGCCTTGTCCGTTTTTCCACAATCTAGCTAAATAGGTTGACGCTGTACTCTTAGGAAGATCTTCTCCAAAGGTGCTTTCGTAAATCTCGGCTACATCCAACGACGAGAACTTTCCATGTTTAAAGGAAGCATAGATTATCACCTGCATCTTCTCGTAGTTACTCATTGACTCAAAACTGACAGCTTCAAACTCAGTTTCTACTGAACCTTCAACCGGTTCTGCAAAGAGCTCTCCTGTACTAGTTTCCAAGAAGACCCTGAACTTCTCTAGCATCTCTTCAACGCTACCTTTTACCTGAAGACTTGATTCTTCACCAGTCGACTCGTCAGATATAGTGATTTTGTAATCAAAGGGTGATTGAGTCAGTGCCAAAATTCTTTGAAATCTCTTTAGTGCCTCTTCAGGTTTTACATATTTGCATTGAAAAACTTCTTGGAGACCTGGCCCTGAGCTGTAGGTGAATTCGTAGACAAAATTGATTTTATCATTTCCAGACATATATTTCACCTGTTTTAGGACACTCCCAATGTTTCACATCATTCACATAAGATGGGATCGATTCTACAGATAAGTGTGAGTATGTGAATTACCAATATCAAGATAATGGCAAAATAGGACGTCTGTACCCATAATGAATACACCCACCCCATTCTTTCTGTGCTCACTGATTGTAAGGTGTTCCCAATTCAAAATCGGCTTTATGAGTGCTTATTTTGATGTAAGAAGCGATATGTCCAATCAAACCATAGTTCACTACAATATACACATTGTGAACACACAGAATAGAACTTAGTATCTCTTCTCTCCTCTTTCCACTGGAAACGAAGGGGTGTGCCCATTCACATATATGAACGATGCTCATAGGGTCGTTCTGTAGAGTTGGAGGGCATTGAAACCTTCTACTATACATGCATTCACAAAAAAGGCGCCATTCACAGTTGTTCCTAGTGAACACTGTGGATGGTGAATTCACTAACATCTCAAAATTACTCCAATGGCAGTAGATAATCCAATGGATCCTCCCCCATTACAAGCTGGTAATAGACATCTTGATTCTGGACAGAGACTGCTTCAAGTCGACCTCTTGCTTTCACAGATGTGCCGTTCTTAACATGTTCTGTGAATCGTCCACGGTAGCTTACAAGCTTGGTCAATTCGGGAACCTCTTTACAATCCACTACATAAACACACGGAGTGTAAATTGAGTCCTGATCATCCAAAATCACACAATTGACATCTCTATAATCAATATACTCGTATCCCACATCCTCATAACGAAGATTGACTTCTTCTGGGCGCTTCACCAACCTGACAAAATACTCAAAACCCTTGTAGATTCCCTGCAGCGATTTGTACCTCTCGATTCTTCTCAACAGAGATTGATTGCTGTGTTTCTCTCCCCATCTAAAGGCAACAATCTTGTCAAGCCATTCATCAGAATATCTACTTGCACCTGGGATTTTATGGGAATAATCTTTCAATATTGAGTGTATCTTTCTACCCTGATTAGTTCCGTACACTACTAGGTCAATATCAGAATCGACAGAAGCTAATCCCAATAACTGTGAACCAGTCAGTCCTATGTCCACCCACTCAATACCTGAACAATGAACCAGATGTTCTGCAAGAGTTACTGATACTTGTTGAAGATTATCAAGATTTTTTCCCATACTTCTAAGTCGACTGAGAAACTCAATAGGACTAAAAACGTCCACAATATCGTCTAACGAAACGGCTTGTATTCTTCTCCCATATTGTTTCTCGTACCGGAGATACTTTGGGAATTTCTGTTCAAGGTAGGTTTCCCTCTCACCCAATTTATACACCTTACGATATGACTTGCCCTCAACAACTCGGTTTCCCTCGTCGGGAACATATCGCAAATAGGCAATCAAAAAATTCTCTGGATGAGTCACTCCCTTTACTTCAAAAATCAAATCTTCTCTTGTAACAATAAAGTATCCTTCAACGGGCTGTATACCTAACATCTCAAGAAAGATGATCTTCGAAACTGGGTTTTAAAAGTCACTGTATACCTGAAAGTCCCATGACCAACAAGCTTGATGTTAAGAGCGATTTTGCAATATATGATGAAAACCCCACATTTGCATACTTTGATTCAGCAAGCACGACTCTTGTACCAAAAGCTGCGGTTCTTGAAACATCAAGATTTCTCAATCACACTATTGCGTCGGCACGACGTGGCGCTCACAGCTTGGTTGTTGAAGGTGCTACCATTGTAGAGAAGACACGCACCATACTTGCCGAATTCTTAGAAACCGAGCCATCAGAACTCTCATTTCAGAAATCCATTTCTTCAGCAGTTGGATCACTTGTTTATGGCTATGATTGGCAGACATCTCAGAAAAACAAGATTGTTGTTGCACAGAGTGAGGAGAATTCGGTATTAGTACAGATTCTGAGAGCAGGTAGAGTACTTGGATTGGAGATTAGCACAATCCCCATAGACGACAATGGAAACCTGAACATTGAAAGCAGTAAGAGAATAATTGATAAGAGAACCGGTATTGTGGCAGTTGGACATGTAACTGTGGGAACTGGTACAACAAATCCACTCTCTCAGATTGCAAGAATCACTCATGATAATGATGCGATTCTCCTCACTGATGCATCGAGGTCTATTGGCTTTCGTGATGAGCGTATCACAGAACTAGATGCTGATATTGTTATGTTTTCTGCTAACATCGGACTCATGGGTCCCCCAGGTCTGGCTCTCCAATGGATTGATCAATCAGTTGGGAATGACCATCTCCCTGGAATATTAGGTGGTTCGGCTGTTGCCAACGTCGAGAACAGTTCTTTCGACTTGGCCTTTCAACCCGATAAATTTGAGTCTGGAATAATTAATGTTCCCGCAATATCTGGATTAAAGGCTGCTCTAGAGTACTTAACAGAACTAAAATCCCGGGGAATGTACAATCACTTAGAACAGATTAGTCACCATATGATCTCAAAGCTCTCAAGTATTGATGGAATCGAACTTTATGGAACGATAAACAACAACAGGACTATCTTTGGGTTCAATATCCGCCGCGACGAGGGAATAAGCTGTCATGATGTTGCTCTGTTTCTTGATGAATCTGGAATCGCAGTGAAAAGTGGTCTTCTCTGTGCACATCCATTTATTCGTCAGATATCAGATGAAGGCATAGTTCAGGCATCTATCCATGCTTATAATTCACTAGATGATGTCAATCTACTATCTGAAACTCTGACAACTATCTGCAATGAATTAATCTAAAACATTGAGAAAGCCTTATTTGTGGTTCAAATGCTGCTCAGTCGCTCCCGACCTCCACAGATAAGCTCCGGTAGTGTAGTCCGGCAAGCATGAGGGACTCTCGATCCCTCGACCCGGGTTCAAATCCCGGCCGGAGCACCACCTAATTCTGCTATTCAAATACATATGAACAATCTCCAGTAGCTATTCGCTAGCCTATCAAATATCTCCGTTTTAGAACTGGAACACAAACAAACCCAAGAGAAACACAAAAACTAGATGCGATTACGGGAATACCGACTCCCTGTACCATTGCAATCTCCATCGATGTTATTTCCAGTATGAATAATCCATTGTTTGAGAGTAACGAACGTTCTTCTCTTGTGCTGTAAGATAGATTATATAACCCATCGACTTGGGGCACTTGAAGATGCAGTTCCACAAGACCTTGGGACTGGCTCAGAACACAAACCACCGACTGAAACCAATGAAAAACAATGTGAATTCCACTAAGATACGAACCATTCAACGCATGAAGCATGAGTACAACATACAACTCTTGTAACGGGGCAATAACAGAGTAATCCAGAATATTCAGAGCTATGGGCATCATCTCGGTGACAGTAAGTCCATAATTGATGTATGTGGGTAATTCATAGCTCGTATTCAATCCTTCATACACAACTTGCATGAAGTATTCTGTACTCATCTCCGGAGCTGAGAATGACAGTATAGCCAAGCCATCATCATTTGTAACAGATGCAATTATCACCGTACCATTCAAGTAATTCAAAGAAACAAATCTATCACTATAATTTCCACCCTTATCTCCAAGATGAATATGCATTGAAATACCCTGGTTTGGCGAAGCAAACCCAACGACATTACTCTGAATTAACACAAGACTAGGTTGTGTCCATACCACAATTCGGATATGGAATGATGCATTAACGAGGTACGAACAACCTGTAATATTAACCACCAATAACCTTGACCCCTTCTGTCCTGTCATGTGAATAGACGCACTGATGAGAGTTGAATTCGGTGGGATTGGAGTTGTAGATATCTCCCCACTACTAGGGTCATAAACTACAACTGAAACCTGAGGCAGGCCCCTATCAAAAATATCAGTAACCTCAAAATCTAGGTTTGCCATAGTTTCCATCAACACAACATTCGGAACATTAAATCCAACAATAACAAATGATACAACATCAAACTCAACAACAAACGAAGAATGCATCAACCGTTCGGTCCCAAGATACTCAACAAGTAGAACATGTTCTCCTAAGCTGTATTGTTTATCCATATCAATGGAAATTTCAACAATTCCTGATTCGTTCGTTACAACCGAGTCATATGGGTGACCATCAATCGACAGATTAAGAATAGTATCAGATAGAACTGTATCACTCACTGAAGCTTCCAAAAAGAGTATCAGTGATTCATTCAAGAGTACTGTTTTAGGGTATGCCACACATGGTTCAATCACCGTATCAAGCTTGATCAGAGTGATAGTAAATGACCTAGCAGTATCTTCATTAAACGTAACGAGATTTCCACTGTATTCAACATCCACTATATTTGTACCCAAATCCGCCCATGAACTATTGCATTGAATTCTGAAGTAAGTCTGCCCCGATGCATTTGTAAAACCATTCGCCAACAGTATGCTATCACTTGTTACTACAACAAATTCTCCAGACAAAGGTTCCTGTAAATCGTTCACAAGTGTTACTACAAAACACAAATCGTCTAGTGGTGCCAAACTATAATCCTGTACCTCAAGAGCAATTTCTGTTGATGAAAGAATAAGCATGGACATTTGCTGATATGCTGGTAGAAGAGCCAAGGACTGATTTCCACGGAAAGTCACATTCATTATCATAGATCCCAATGGATAATCATTTGGCACATCCCAGATGATGGATGCATACCCATTGATATCAGTTCTAGCCGACCCAATGAAGTCATCAGAAGACTCAGCAAAGAATTCGACAATCTGATACTGAACCGGGTCACCATAGGTCCCATTCTGAAGAAGACAGGCAGTAATAATCACGTTCTCACCACGATACACAATCGTTTCTCCTTCAGCAGAAATTGATTCCACACAATTTCCCAGAGCTAGGAGTGCAGCAAACATCAAAACAAGTACTATCGAGTGAATCGCTTTCAAGGTTCACACCATCAATGTATCATTCTATTAGTCCACTAGCAAGACAGACTCGACAATTTCTTCCATGAGTGGACTATTAACCTCCTACAATCATAGTTCAACCACAATACCAATTTTCACCATTTGCTGCAATTCGGGGGGTCTTCTTATGGAAACTATCACCACAAAATCACAGAGTCTAGTTGTCAATATGACAACTACTCTGTAATACTCCTCGAACCGGGGTTCTGGAATTGACTATAACCATCAACATGTCGTCAAACAAGAATGAATCAGAACAGACGTTACCCATAAAGAAAATCAATTTGTGGAAGGTATTACACCTTACTTGGCTGATTAGTACCATATCTGCTGCAATTTACTTATTTGTCATATACATTGGCCCTCTTATTCTGCCTGTTCTGCAACCAGTTGTTCCAATGAAGCTGTTTGTTGAGATTTTGATATGTACAATTCCTATCACCTCTGGCTTACTATGGACTTGCAAACGTTTCTTTACGGAAAAGGTATCCACATTTATCGATTCTGAACATCTAGTAATAAAATACGGGAAACATATCATAACTACATGCTGTCTTAATCTTACATCAGTTCCTGGATCCGTGATGCTTGACCAAGATGGGAATGTGAGATACAATACAGCTCTATTACTTGCTATACGTGCTGGCATGGACAAGAACGTAAGTATAGCATACGAAGCAAGTCTTCTACAAGGTCAGCCTTCACTTCATCTTTTCATAACTGCGATGGGCGAGTCACAATCAATACTAGAGGAAATTCTCCGAAGAGAAGCCACACGACTCGAAGCAATTCTCTTAGCCACACTCGGTAGTGTAGAATTGCGTCAACTCAGAAACAAAGAGCTCCGAAAGATGGTTCATTCATTTGCTGCTGGAGTACATGAGAATAATTCACACAAGAGATTCTACCAAATCTTAACACTTGATGGTAATCCTGAAATTAACCCCACAACCGAATCGTCACAAGTTGGAACTTTCATATCTACAGCAATTCGACAGGGATATCTTGTCAGTTTCACATGTGTGTTTTCCAAGTCTTCACCTGGACGAGAGAAACAGTCACTTGAGAGGAAATGGAAAGTCATACGTGATAAAGAAAAACGGAAGGACGACTCACTTGCTGATCAAGCAGATAAAATACAGTTGCTTGACAAATACGAAGAGATACAAAACAATGCCGGGTGGTTCAATGTTAGTACATTTTTCATAATCTCTGGTTCTAACTTAGATGAACTCAAAAGGACTCGCGAAGCTGTTAGTGCTCTGGCCCTTTCTGTCTGGGGTGGAAAAGACAATATTATCATAAGTGACAAGCCCATAAATCAGAGGGTTGCTTACAAACTGCTAACAAGAAGACACATCACTGACCGAAAGCTGCATGCAAATCGACTGGCTGCATTCGTAAACACTCCTATACAGAAACTTCCTGTAATCACATCAACTGAATTTCCAGATTTTCATATACCACCTATGGAGCTTGTAAGTAACGAACTGATTATAGGAAAGGCAGTTTACAGGGGTCGAAGCATAAATGATGTTGGCTTGAAACCAGAGTGGTTGAGAGAACATATTGCAATATTAGGTGCAACAGGCACTGGGAAGACAACTCTAGTAAAACATCTGATGGCACAAGTAAGTAGCAAGACCACAGTACCTTGGTGGATATTCGATGTCAAAGGGTCAGAATATCTAGACCTCGTAGAAGGACTAAGTGATGTTTTAGTCATACGTCCCGGATTGGATTCAAATTTCGTTATGGATTTGCTTGACTCAGAGATTGAAACCAGCGAATATCACATACACACAACTTTCGCCATACTAAGAGAACTATTGAAGGAGAGAGGTGCGTCGTCTGAACTATCACCAGCAATGGAACGACTGTTGAGAGAAGCACTAGTAAAGATTGCATCATCAGTCGAACACAAATCCGTACAACATCTTGTTGATGCAATCACAAAACTGGCAGACACAGACCGACTTGGAACAATGACAAGAGATGCACTGCTCAATCGACTCGAAATTCTTCACAGAAACCCCTTAGGTTCCATATTCAGTGGCGGTCGGGATGCAATCAAGATTTCTGATTTGCTTGACCGAAGAGTGATTTTCGATCTTCGACATATCGCAAGGACAGGAGGAATGGATGCTGCAAGATTACTATACAACTTAGTCGCAAAACGTATCTTTGATTGTGCACTACAACGTGGTATCAAACAAGGTCTTCACCATATCGTGGTTCTAGAGGAGGCCAATAACTTAGTCCCTGAAATTTACACAAAACACACTGCGGCAGATGTGACAACAGGCGAATCAATGGTAATGCTACAAAGAGCAACAGGACAGGGTGTGATTGTCATATCCACAAGACCAAATATATCGTCTAATATCTTAGCAAATACTGCAACAAAAGTCACATTTCGATTGCCCTATGATAGTCAGATAGGCGCACGTTTCATGTCTCTGGACGAAAAACAAGAGAAGTATCTAAGGACCCTCAAACGTGGTCGCGCATTAATAGTCATGCCAACTACTGAAACATTCGAAATCACCACTGAACCCTTCTCATCCTCTACACCGTCAGAAGACTCAGATCAAACTCTTCCTAGTATGGACAATACATCAATAGAAGAAGAATCAGATTGTCCCTCGTCTGACACTGGTACAGATACCACAAAGTCAACCAAACCACAAACAATGATTCTAGACCGTATAGCAGAAACTGCAAACCATATAGTAGCTTTTCTTGCATCACAAACTATGGCTACAGAAATACAACTACAGAATCTCATAATGATTCTGATTACTGGTATTGACGACCATGATACTGGAGAAATCATTAGTGATTTAGTGTCCCTCGGAACAATCGAAAGAGAATCAATTTCATTGGTTGAAGGTGGATATCTTTTTACTCTACCTGGAAGAGGAACAGAAGCAGTACGTACTGTGATATCGGAATACATTAGCCAGCGTTTAATACATAATGACAGTCATCAAGAACAATCTGAATATCCTTTAGACCTAGACATGATTATAGACAACCGGGCAATTCTGATACTTCCCGAGCTTGTGAATAGTTCTTCAATAGACTCAACAATCTCGAAAATCAGAATGAAGATGAACGAGCTGGGAAACTTCATTTCCGAGCTGATTGTAGTTGTGAGGGGTAGTGTCACCGCCGCCAAACTGAGAGGGTCTATGGACAAATATACAGAGTTTAACGCTGTGACCATTGTTTCTGCATTCCCAAGCTCACTAGAAACAGTCATAGAGCGTCTAAACAAAGAGAAACCAATTCATCAGCCACATTCAGTTCAATCACAACTGATTGAGGATAATATACCACCAGAAGATGAGGGAATTATAGATGCAGTTCATGATGTCGGCTCTGCAACAAATCGAGAAATCCAGATGCGTCTCTGGTTCAGTTTGATTCAGGAATTCGTGGAAATATCGGAAGGCCAAGTCAGATGGAATGATCTTCTAGAGTTCATCAGAACAACTGCACTCCAATCTTTAAGGGGGCAAACAACCCCCATGAATGAGGAAGAAGGACGTAGAGCCCTAACGGAACTACTTGCAGACGAGGTTCTTGTGGCAGTTCGGATAGGAACTACATCTATATTCACATTCTTGGAATCTGGACTCTGGATATTGACTCCAACCATATTGAAAGGTCTCAAGGACTCAACAATAAAAGCGATTGAGAAAGAGCTGGAGAATCAGCATGAGAGTGTTTCGAGAAACCATAGCTATTACGATATCTGTGCTGGTGACAAGTCATTTGTGGTTTTTCCAACCCAACAGCAGCTGAACACATTACTTCACCTTCATAGTGAAATTATCTGCAGAATCTGTGAATCCAATACGGTAATTTGCATTCTTACTGCATCAGAATATTATGATGATAGTACAGTAGCACCAAGAAACTGTATCATAAAAACTCTTGACGAAGGGATTGAAACTGTTGTGATCTAGAAACTCACACACTAATTCTGGTACAGAGCACTGGTTCTCTATTCAAGAGTGCTTTCAACCGATCAGGGACCAATAGATTGAAAATCACAATCTCCCTGTTTAGTCCGGCAATACTCAAGAGTTCAGAGAGTTTTCTATTCATTCCTCCAGTAACATCCGTAGATTCCGAGGGTCCTGTGACTGCCATAACTTCGTCCTGATTCTCCGAATTGATGAGTGGAATAACACGGGCATCCGGGTTGGTCATAGGATCCGAATCAAAAACCCCATCAACATTGGTTCCTACAAGTACGCGTTTTGCTCCAAGTTCTCGAACCAAATGTACAACAATCGAGTCACCACTGAGAATAGACGCACCACATATAGAATCAAAACATACATCACCATGAGTTATAACTGATATTCCAGCATCTATAGCATTACTGAATACAAGAGTTGGGAAACTCAAGATTTCTCCATTTGTCATAGTAACGAACATGAAGGGCGATATCACCACAGCTGGAAACCCAGCTAATCTAAACTCACGATTCACAGTCTCGCTCAAATTAGTCATGTTTCGTCTGATGACTGGAATGCCACTAAGTAAACTCTCCCTTGGTGTAGAACTACTTCCATAACCAAAGGAATGAGCTGGTTGATGCCCATGAGCACCACCACCTAGGACCAATACTAGACCTTGATGATGAATCCCTATTTCCCCGATAATGCGCGACAACACTTCACTGTTCACTTTTGGCGGAGAAACATTCTTGTGAGTGATTACCGAGCCCCCGAATTTCACTATTGTGACTACATTCACCCTTATTTCCCTAAGGACACGAAACCGTTCCCCTTAAGGAGATTACTCCCCAAATTAGAAGCGGAAACACATTATCTACAAGACAACCTTTTTATCCAAATACAAACCCCGAAACGTTGGACTCTTCAGATAGGGCTTGGATTGAAAATGACTCAGAAAGCGAGGATTAGACTATCTAGTACAAGCACAGAACATCTTGATAGTGTTTGTAATCAAATTCGCCGAATAACTCGTAAGACCGGTGTCCGGATGGCTGGTCCTATCCCTCTTCCCACACGACGAATGATTGTACCAACCCGAAAGACACCATGTGGTGACGGTTCTCAGACATGGGACAAGTGGGAGATGAGAGTCCATAAACGACTTATTGATATTGATGCCGATGAGCGTGCGATTAGACAGATTATGCGGGTTAAGATTCCCGATTCGGTCTATATTGAAATTGAGCTCACTGGCTGATACAGCTCAAGATTTATCAAATTCACCGCATCTTTGTAGATACGTAGTATCATACTACAGCTACCAATCGAGGCATTTTCACAATGTGCGGAATCATCGGAGCCATACAACAGAGAGGAGAAGTCGCCCCATTTCTTCATCAGGCACTGAAACGACTTGAATACAGAGGGTATGACTCCGTTGGAGTAACAACCATTGCTGATGGCAAATTACACATGAAAAAAGAAAAGGGCAAAGTCGAAGAGGTGCATAGACTACTTGACCTTGACGACCTGCCAGGTTCTATGGGAATTGGACATACAAGATGGGCAACTCATGGAATCCCATCACTCTATAACTCCCACCCACACTTTGACTGCAATAGTGAGATTGCTGTTATACACAATGGGGTAATTGACAATTTTCTAGAACTGAGAGAAGAACTCGCCTCAAAAGGACACAAGTTCGATTCAGAAACTGACACCGAAGTTATACCACATTTGATTGAAGATTACATGAAAGAAGGTATGGATCTTAAGAGTGCGCTAAAGAAGACCACCAAACGTATTGAGGGCACCTACGCCATTGTAGTGATGTCAACTCGAGAACCTGACAAAATTGTATGCACACGTGACGGCAACCCCTTGGTTATTGGGTACAAGGAAAGCGCCTCATATGTATCATCAGACATACCTGCCTTTCTTCCGATGACAAACGACATGATTTTGTTACTTGACGGTGAGATAGCCACCCTCACAGTAAACGATATCGAAATCGAGAAGATATCAGATGACTCTAGGGTAGAACGTGAGTCTATCCGGATAAGCTGGACAGCCGACCAAGCACAGAAGGGAGGCTTCCCGCACTTTATGCTCAAGGAAATACACGAACAACCTAGTGCAATCAGGAGTACATTGAAATTACGTTCTGAGGTAATAGTCAGAGCTGCTCAAATTCTCAGAGATGCCAATAGAGTCTTCCTTATTGCAATGGGTACTTCGGGACATGCAGCTCTAGCAGGAAAGCACATGTTTGCTTCCTTGGCAGGAGTTGTTGGAACATTTGAGCTAGCCAGCGACTTTTCAGACACAGTCTACGGAGCATTGAACGAAAATGACTGTGTAATCGCCATCACACAATCTGGTGAAACTACGGATACAATAACTGCAGTCAAGTATGCAAAACAATATGGTTCTAAAATAGTAGCGATAACAAACGTTGTTGGAAGCTCAATAACAAGGATTGCAGATCATACCATTATCACTCAAGCTGGTCCCGAAATAGGTGTCGCAGCAACAAAAACTTTCATTGTTCAACTGACATCACTAGCCCTAATAGCTTTAGCTCTAGGAGAGCTGACAGGCTTCAAGGATCCCAGTGTTATTATGAGAAAACGTGATTCACTCAACAGACTACCTGAACTGGTTTCTGAGGTCACTGCCAAGTCTGAGGAGAGAGCCCGAAGCTTGGCAAATATATACCATACTAAGCCCAGTCTCTTGTTCCTAGGCCGTGGGGTTTCTATTGCGACAGCTTTTGAAGGCGCACTGAAGCTCAAAGAGATTGCATACAATCATGCCGAAGGATACTCTGCAGGCGAATCAAAACATGGCCCTATCGCACTGGTACAAGACGGATTTCCAGTGGTTATTATCGCCCCTAACGATGAAACAAGAAACAGAATCGTTGGCAATATAATGGAGATGAAAGCGAGGGGTGCTGACATCTTATCAGTAATAGAAGATGGCGATTCCGATTTGGCAAGTATCTCAGATCATATATTCGAAATTCCCAAGGGCGTAGAACCCGAGTTCTCAACAATACCATATGTTGTACCACTCCAACTCTTCAGCTATTACATGTCTCTGAGGAAAGGATATGACCCTGATAAACCACGAAACTTGGCAAAGTCTGTTACAGTTCTTTAAAATCCAACCAAGGCCACACAGGATTTCCTTATAGTTGAAATTCACACTAGGGAGGCAATATACAGGTTGTCTGGGCTTAAATCGCACAATACCAATGAATTCTTGTGTGAAACCAATGTCCTTTCTGCATATTCTTAGTCCACTATCAAACTTTGCAAATCTAATCGCAGGCTACTTCGCAGAGATTTGGGATTTTCTACTACTAATTGGCCAGCTCTCTTCCGCAATAGTTGTACTAGTCGGTGCAATCTTGTGGCTAACCGATGTTAATACAAAACGAGGTAAGGGTCTTGTGTTCAGTGGTGTATTACTAGCTATCGTTGTCCAGTATTTCGTGATATACAATCCATCATTTGCATTTGGATAGAATACCAATCTCGCCTAGCTGCGGTATCAAGGAACTATGTTCACGATACTATTCCAACTATCTTCAAGAAGCTGAAGCAGACCTGTAACAACACCTTGTGCCCACCCGGTCGCTTGTAGTATCACAGCAATCACAATCGAAACGGTAACAACAGCGAGACCCAACAGAAGACTCTCCTCTACAAGTGGTCCACCTTGTTCATCTTTGAGGAAGTTATTTGTCCCTTTCATCTCTATCAGTTTCTCATTTCTTATCATACTATTTTAACTCCCCTCGAATATTTCGCATATTAATCACTATTCAACTTTCAATGGATTACCATCTGCCCAAATCATTTTGTGTAGCTCAGAATGGCTTTCCACATCTGGATGGTCGATTATTCCACTCAATGATTCAATTAGAGCATACAAAGCAGTTTCGTGAGTTGTCACTCCTAATTCTCTTGATCGGAACATAAAAGCACCATCCATAGCCCAATCACCTATTTTTGAATCTGAGTCCAAGCAATCATATACCCTGTTAAGACCCCTAAACTCAAGGCCCCCATCAGTAATCCCTTTTCTAACTTCCATAATTTCCCTGACTATTCTCAAGGAATTTCCTGGAACTGGTCGGAACATAGTCACGATGACATCCATCAGTGCAATATTTGCCAATTCAACACCTTGAACAAGTGTCCAACGTGAAATCAGCCCAGCCCCTGAGTCACTATGACAAGTCTGTATTGTACGGAGACCTGCAGACATCGCTTGGAAGAGTGATTGAATGTGTTCTGCAGTCTGAATTTCTCCTAAAATCAAGTAGTCTGGTGATCGATGCAAGCTTTTGATAATCTCATCACTCTTCCTAAATCGCCCATTTCTCTCATCTACTGGATCAACCTTTATTCTCACTTGATGATGATTTCCAAGGATTCTACTCTCAATCGCATCTTCAATGTAGATCTTTCTCCATATCGGAGGCGTAGCCATATCCAAGGCATTTAGTAGGGTTGTTTTACCAGAACCTGGCTCTCCCGTGATTGTGATATTGAAACGAGAATTGACCGCCAGAAGAAGTAGGGCTGCTGCATCAAGTGGAAGTGTTTTGTTCTGAATGAGGCTAGGAATCGAAAATGGTATCGTGGATGCACGACGTATCTGGAGCTGAAGGCCATCTGGAGACAATGGGGCCTGACTTGCCGAGAAACGCAATTTTATTCCAAACAAACTCAACTCGGTCTTGAGCGAAGGATTCTTTCTGTCCAAGTGCAGATTGCTTTCTAATCTAAGAAGTGTTACGAGTCTAGAAACATCACTGTGCTTCACCGAAAATCCGGCGAAACATCGTCCAAGTCGATGATGGTCGAAATACACAACCGATTCAGGTCTATCAACATAGACTTCTTCCACCTCACTATCCAGTACAACAGGAAAGAAGTTTTCTAGGACAGACGTATGATGCGAGGCAATTTCCGAAATCCTTTCTCTTGTCACTTCATTGACTTCAGGGAGAAACTCCGAGATGTAGTCCCCAACAGAATATGCTACCTGTTTTAGTCTGTCAGTGAGTAAAGTACGAACAGAAATCTGGCACCTAGACATTTCGATTGCTTGTCCCCTTAATTCCTCTAGAAGTTTCAACTCCAATGGGGATCTAAGTCTAGGGACTGCAAAATGTGACACACTTCCATGCGAACTTTTCGTGAATATCGATACGTACGGTCCTACAGGATAAGCATCAACTACATTTTCCACGTTCGTGAATCGAATTACACAATCAGGAATGTATACGGATTCCCATCCGAACGAATTCCAAGGTGGTAGAGCCAGAGCTTCAACCTCGTCTTGGCCACAAACATGAATGAATTCCCTTTCGGGCTCGATGACTACAGCCCTATAGTCAGAATCTTCATCGTTGTCATAATGGAGCTTTCTACATGTGGAGTCAATGTTATTCACACATCCACTACAACGACCTTGTGGGCAAACGGCTATTATCACTGCTGTTTTCTTCATTACAAGAACACTTCCAACCGGAATCAGCAGGGGTACCCTGATACAATTCAATCCATTATCTTAACTTGATACAATAGATTGAACTGTCGATTCCTGCTCTTCGATTACGCTCTTTATCATACCATAGTGATCACGAATGCTATATTCAGCCACCTTGGTTGCTTTTGATGCGAGCTTCTGAGTCAGTACAGATCGTTTTCCACATTCTTCTGCAATCATGTGGTCACTAGCATAAGCAACAGAAACGGTGAATATGAATGGGTTTCTTCCTCCGCGTTTGGATGAAGAGATCATACCAATCACCTCAAACATTTTTTTCCTGAGAAGATTTTCGTAGGTCTGGGGGTTCCAACCTCTCGTTTCCACCTTACTGATAACCCTTGAATCGTTTACTAACATTGAAATAACTCTTGGAACATAATCCTCAGGTTTGCGTATTTCTGGTGAGTGTCCTGTGACTATCTTCAATTTCAGAGCTTCTCTGACTATTGCTCTGACATTCACTCTATGACCACATTTTGCAAATACATCAGCAATCTCATCGAGTGTGATAGGTGCACCATCCTTGAATTCGCGTATTGCCATGAGGAGACATACCGCCATCAACAGAATGTTGTTTGTTATCTTTTCAGGGGACTCGGAAACCACTTTCTTGTAGAGATATGCAGTACGATCACGTACCTGTTCACTAAGCATAAGCAGTTTTGAAACATGATTTAGTGTCCTCAATGCTCTATACTTTGCCTCATCTTTTCCTATTCTGATACGAGTACTGTATATAGTCTTCAACCGTTTGAACTTCTTTTGCATTTTTCCTGATAAACCGTGTCCATGCACATCCCGGAAGAAACGATTATTGTGGAACCCGATGTAACTGCCCAGACCATCAACAATATGCATTCTGTTCCCCAATGAAACATAAACACTGGCTTCAGACTTTCTGCCAGATTGATCTTCGTTCATCTGATAGCTCGGCAAGACATACTCCCGAGAACTCACAAGACCACATTCAGCACACACAATATATCCTCTATTAGCCACCAGTCGTCCCGAACAGTCAGGACAAGACCATGATGACATCCAACTTGAGTTAGATGCTTTGTTAGCCACAGACCACACCCAATTAATGGTGTGATATGGGTCCCTAACTGGCTTTCATTAGGTAATAGTACAGTCCAGCGTAATGGTAGTCTATCCGAAGGAATTCCAATACCCCTTGGTAGGACAGCACCAGCCCCCCCAGAAAGAGAGTTGGGCGAAAGTAATCCTTTAGGATATTGTGAGATACACACTACTGCCTTCAAAGACCTTCTTCTTAGCCGGGGTGGTCTTTGACAAGCTAAGTACAAAACGTAGTCCACCTATGGTCCCAACTACCTCGAATTCCTTTTCATCACGGACCCTGTAGACGGCCCCCTCTACATACAGCTTGGTTTTCGCTCCCGTAACAATGGGTTTAGAATCAATTACTATGCTAACAGTATCCCGGACTGCAAAATCTCCACATAATGCCTCAGGAAGTTCTAAGACAAATATGACACCATCTTTTTTCGAACTTATTCTCAAAGATTTGAGTCGTTTCGTATCTGTATCATCAATCACATCAATTATCGCATCATTGATTCTAACTACCATAGCACTAGGACACTCCAAATTCTCTTACTAAGCTTGGACAGCTGGCCGTTCTGAATTAAACCTGTCGTTACATTTTCTTCTGTGCACCTTTTTAGGGAATATCACAACCATTTTCTGGTGTGATACTTGGGAAGGTCAATATTACCTGCAATTGTCGTATCTATCTGTGTGGCCTTTTCACTCACAATGCCTGTTTCAGCATTATACTTCGAATACTACTATTTCGAAACAGACAAGTTAGTCTACGAGGTCGGAGAAACCATCAATATGATAGCCAAAGTCACCGCAGACTTTAGCAATGAAGGATGGTGCTACACATCATTTGAGGTAGTAACTGATCTTGGTCCGAAATTTGCAAATGGTACTTTCATTTCTCCATCACCTGATGTTCGCTATTTGACTTCCTCATACACCATATTACCAGAAGATACAAGCCCAGGCATAGCTGGGGCACAGGCTTTTGTAATATTCAATATTGAGGTCTATGACACATTTTCACAAGGCAGTGGCGAAACAATCGAAGTCCAACTAATCCGTGGCCGGTTACAAGTGATACCTACACAATCACTCACATTTGAGTATGGACTTAACGAAACCCTAGCATTCCAAGTCACAAGCATCCACACACAAGAGATTCCTTACTCAAACAAACCTCTGTCATTTATGGTTCAAGATTCACAAACGAATACAATTCTTTGCAATAACATAACAACTGATTCAACAGGATCTTTCAATCTAAGCTGGACCCCATCAATAGGCGAACCGGGCATATACAATCTCACGGTTGTGACACCCAGTAGTGATACATTCCAATCTCTAACTCAGTTTTTTCCTGTGATAGTTGAGCCAAGTGCTTCAAATCTAACCATAATCACCGCACCTGAATCGGTATACTGTAAAGATCCTGAGAGCAGTCATAATGATACAATTCATCTCATCATCAAACATACTACACTAGATGACAACGCCATTGAGAACAGCACAATCTCCTGCCAAACTAGCTTCCTTGGAACAAACCTGACGAGCTTGGGAAATGGTCTATATGACATTTACATCCCATTCACAAGAGCACCTGGCACTGAACTAGTCAATCTAACATCGTACAACCCACTCTACCAATCAGCTACCAGAACTGTCCAGATATCAGTAATTCAAAGAGAGGTATTGTTTGATATTTCCATTAGCCCTGATGCAGTCTGTGGCACGATTCTAAGCATTAATGTGACAACTGCTGATCAGCTCAGCGGCATCATAATCAGTGCAATCCCATTATCATTACAGATTACAGTTAATGATACAATCATAGACACAGTTACTGGCATTACAGACCTTACTGGCCAATTTTCTTGCAGCATCTATCTCTTCCAGACAACTTGGGGCTTGGGAGAAGTTTCGGTCCAGACCAATGATACCACATACTACGAATCAAAACAGCAGAACCACACTATCGAAGTATT
>JAUVHR010000174.1 GCA_030593165.1 Candidatus Thorarchaeota archaeon | reverse complement strand
CGAGGTGGGCAGAAGCAATTACTGAGATGACAGACCGAATCAGAGAACTTGGACCTAGTCCAATTAACGGAGGTGCTGCCAGATGACAACCGCAGAAGAGGTATCAATCTTCGATCAACTAAGCCCCTCGAATACTGCAGTTGTAATAGGTGGCGGTGTTGCTGGAATGCAGGCGTCTCTTGATCTCGCGAATCAAGGCATGAAAGTTGTACTTGTTGAACGTACTCCATCCATTGGTGGAGTTATGGCAATGCTAGACAAGACATTTCCAACTCTGGATTGCTCCGCTTGTATCTTGACACCACGTCTTTCTGAGGTAGCAAGGCATCCTAACATTGAGTTACTCACATATTCAGAGGTCACTGGTCTCACTGGAGAGGCTGGAAACTTCACTGTAAAGATCTTACGGAAAGCACGAAAAGTGAGCGAGGAGAAGTGCTCAGGATGTGACGATTGTGTTCCTAGTTGCCCAATTGAAGTGCCCAATGAATTCGACCAAGGATTGGGTTTCCGAAAAGCCATCTACATAGCCTTTCCACAAAATACACCTCTGATATACACCATAGATGAAGAGAATTGTATCAAGTGTGAGATGTGTGTGAAATCATGTGAACGTGAAGCTATTGATCTCAGTGCGGAAAGTGAAGAGATTGAGGTTCCAGCAGGAGCAATAGTTGTCGCTACAGGCTATCAGCTGTTTGATGTTAGTAAGTATCCCAGACTGGGCTATACTCAATACAAGAACGTCATCAATGGCCTCGAATATGAACGTCTAATCAACGCATCTGGACCAACAGGTGGCAAGCTAATGCGACTGAGTGATGGTCGGATTCCCAAGAGTATCGCCTTTGTTCAATGCATTGGAGCTAGAGATGTTTCAAAGGATGTGCCAAACTGTTCGCGGATTTGCTGCATGTATGGGATCAAAAATGCAGTGATGGCAAAAGAACTCCTACCGGACTACGTTGAGCGGTCAACGGTCTACTATGCGGACATTCGAGCGTTTGGAAAAGGATTTGAGGAATTTTACAGCATGGCCAAAACAAGATTCCGTATAGAATTCATTCGAGGTCGAGTTGGCGAAGTCGTTGAGAATCCCGATAATGGTAATATCGTTGTCCGCGTTGAAAACACTGAGACTGGAAAGTTCTTAGAAGAAGAGCAGGAGATGCTTGTGCTTTGTCCAGGTGTACTACCTCCAGAGTGTTTTGCTTCCATCGCTGCTAATCTAGGACTGGAAACAGATACCGATGGATATGTATCTGTTAAGGATGCAACAACGAATCCTGTTGACACAACTGTGCCTGGAGTGTATGTCTGTGGATGCGCTGAATCTCCTAAGGACATTCCAGACTCTGTAGCTGCAGGAAGTGCAGCAGCTATGCGTGCTAGCATATGCATTGCTAGAGGAGGTGTTATCGATGAATAAGGGAACAGGAGAAAAAGCAACACTTGAATTCGTTGAAGCAGCAATGGATGCTTTTGGAGCAGAGCGTTTGAGATGGTTAGTAGGCAAAGGTGATGTACTGATCCAAAATGGTCAACTTACACAAGAAAAGTTTGACGAGCTTGTTCGTAAAACAGTCCACGAGGAAATTGAGAGAAGTGTTATAGAACGGCAACTCAGGGAAGAACCAATGTCCGCGGTTGATATTGCAAAAGCTACAGGTATGGTGCCCAATACTATTCTCATGAATCTCCTCGCGATGATGAAATGGAACAGAGTCGAGATTGTTAGCGATAAAGGCGCAGAATATCAGTATGCAATCAAAGAGACGACCTAGGACACCTTGATCTGTAGGTTGTATCCTCTACTCATATTGCACTACATGAATGAGAAATTTCAAGAAATTCATGATGAGAAGAAATGTACACTACTCGGAATATTGGAAAAGCGGAAGAGATTTCGAAGTGATGCTGATAAGCAACTAGACTTATCGCGAGATTGACAATGATTTAGATGCGGACTATATCCGCCCAAGAAAATCAAATGTCGGGGAGTGAAGGTCCTTCTTCTTATTAATCTCAATCGCCACACAAGTCAATCGATATCGATCTTGGCCGCGACCTTGTCAAAGTCAACTTCAGTGTTGATGCAACCATCCTTGCTCAGCAGGACCGCTTGGGTTGGAATGCCATATCCGTTGATTTTCTCAACCGCCATGCTGGCTTCAGTATAACACGCAATGCCGAGAACCGCGTTAGGTCGAGCATTCTTGACAATATTTATGACCTGTGAACCACCTCCGACCATATACCACTTGAGACCCTTTTCTTCAGTAGCTTGAGTTATCTTCGCAATTACACAGGCACCACATTTCAAGCAGTGATAGCCCTCATCATCAATCGGTGCCTTGCATCTTTCAGCATCGCGCAAGCAATGTGGAATCAGGACAATTCTCTTCTCAATCGGCACGCTCTCATACTGCACTCGGTTCAGGATATTCGTTGCCTCAATATGAGTGTGATTGACTAGACTCTCTTCCTCAATCTCTAGCCTACTTGTTACTATCTGGACAAGTTCGTCCACAGAAAGAGAGGGGTCAGATACTGCAGTTTTTTCCAGGAGGTCTATGATTCTGCTTCGCATGTCAGTCTCAGGCAGGTCTACGCTGTCGTCGGAAGTCTTCGTACCGTTTAGCACACTGTTCACCCAGTTGTAGATTACGTCGGTGAGTTGAATCGATAATTAAAGGGTTATCCCTTCAGGCACTATCCTATTCTTTGTGAGTAGATTTTTCTTATAATATCTCGGGAAGCGAATTTTCTCTCGAAACGAGAACAAGTTGGCGTTAGTGTTTGAATCTCATACTAAGGCATGACTTCACTCATTGCCCCAATCAAGCAACCTCTGTTCCCCTTCAAGACTTTGAATCTCAGTAACGTCTTGTGAAATCTCCAATGTACCAGCAAACTTGCCATCATCATCTCGAACAGCGAAGTAGCTAATGAGCAGCAGACGTTCGTTCATTCGAATCCAGAACATTGCTTTGTCTTTCTTTCCTTCCTTGAAGTAGTCCATTATCTTTTTCACTTTTTCATAGCTTTTGTGAGGGTGGCAATTAATGACACTCCTTCCAATCACACCGGGACTCCTCGGAAAAATCCGGTCGTCTGTGGCTGAGTAATATTTCACCTTCTCATCTACACCAACAAAGGAGAGATCGAACGGCAAATGACGGAGAACAAGGTCAATTTCTCTTAGAGTCAGATTACCAGTGTTCAATTGGATCTGCGGAGATTCCGGTTCTTGGTCGGCTTGATGGATGTCAATAGGCATGATTGGCTTCCACTCATCTCCTGGAGTTACCCATGCATACCCGATTTCTTCTTCTCCAGCTCGCACCTTCACCCAGTCGTACTCAGAGAGATTTTCTAGGGTCATTGGGAAAAGAATGTTGGTTTCTTTGTATATCATTTCTTCAATAGCATCAAGTAACCCACTAAGATTCGACTCATCAAGACTGCTGAACATTCCACGAATCTCATCTTGCTTTGCCCACATTACAGTAGATGGTCCTGTAACACCAGCCTTCTCCAGAATCGGAAATAGTTGATTCTGCAATCTTGTGTAATGAATTGTGATTTTTCTCAGTTCCTCTAGGGCTTCTTTGTCTTCAGGATTTTCCCTGAGCTGAGCAATTAGTTTCTCAGCTTCTTCGTTCTCTCTCATATAGGTATGAACAGGATGTCCTGGAGTAGTTTCAGGCTTCTCATGAACGTCCAACGACTCTTTGAAAACTTGAACGTGTAAATCACAAAGTGCTGTCACTTGTTGTGCAGTCAATTCCCCAGATGTGATTAGTGACTGCTCCATCTCAGCAATTTCGGTTGCACTTACATCCTCAAGAAGTTCCTTGAACTCCCTTTGTAAGTCAACCGTGTCTTCTCCTTTGTGCAAAGCAAGAATGAGGTCTTTCAGCAATCTCTGTCTCCTTTCAAGTTCCTCCTGCCATTCACCCGTTTCTTGACTTTCTTTGTCAATCAGAACCTCTTCGTTAGCATGTTTTGAGATGGACTCTGCAAGGAGTTGAAACAATCTGCGCAATGGAATTTTTGATATCTTAGAAACATCAGTTAGCGTCGCACGCTTTCCAATGGTTCTTTTCAAAATAGGGTTTTGCAGCATTTTGAGTTTTGGTGAGATCTCAACCAATGTATCAAATAGAAACGGATACTCTGTTGCCAAATCCAATATTTTCGTTGAAGCACTTAGAGTAGTTGTCATCATAACACCTCATTAGCGTTCCTAACACAAGATTAATTATAGTTAAGTGTTGTGTTGTTACGCATTCGCCGGCAGACCAAGTACACCAGTGGTAAGTACAGCAACTCCTAGATCAACTGGAGGAAGAGTTTCTTTAGTTGAACAGAGAAGAGAACAAGCTAGACACAGACGTAGCGTATGCAGAAGAGCACGATATCTTTGATGTAGAGTATTAGCCTTGATGTTTTGATCTCTCAGTGTCATTCTTGTCTGTATAAGTGAGCATTTATCTTTAGGCTATTCACATTCCAAGACATCTTAGGGAGATGTGAAGGATGACAGACGCATCCGAACTTCATGAATTTATAATTAAGAGACTCGCGAATCTTGATGACCTCTCTCCACCAGGTAGTTTTGAGGAGGACATGCCACCCCGTGGAAAGGTCGAGGTCACAGAGGTTGGACCATGGCTATGGATAAAGGCACGGTTCATCTATGAAGGCAGGACACATGACCGGACAAGTGGAGTCTCGGGAGACCCCTACCAGGGCCACCTCTCGTTTGATTGGGTCGGTCCTCTTGAGACGGCACCAAAGAAGGTATCTAGCTTCGATGACTTGGAGGAATGGGCTCAGGTCAAGACAAAGTATACTCGCGAGTACACAGATGTTGGCATGTGGGGAGAGCAATCAGGTAGCTGGGTAGACGACCTGCAGGAGGATGGAACAGTCATGGTTCGCAAGTCTAAGGGCGCTTTCCGAGATGTGACACCAGAGTCAATGACAGAGGTTGAAGAAATCAAGTTAGAGAAATAAAGACGGTACAACAATAGGTGAACAGCTGTTCCAATATTCTAGACGCATTGGTAGCGAATAGCAACAAGAATGACGATTAGAATACATTGAGAAAAGGTGCATATGTTACAAAACCTAGGAATATTCACTATTCCTGATGCTTTCCAAGCAAAGCAATTCCAATGATACCTAAACCAAGACCAATAGAATGGAATGGAATGTTCGTCAATGTCTGTCCGAATATAACGAGTCCACCTAAAATCACTGCGAGTCCATAGAGCAAAATCAGCAATCAGCTAGAGAATTCCACAGGAGATATATCTCTCATGAGTATTCCATCGAAAGTGAGGTGCAATCTTCTGCATGGGTATATGGGCCAACTTCTGGTTGCGGATCTAACCAACAGAACGACACACAATGTGGCACTGGATGAGAGTTGGAGCAAACTGTTTCTAGGAGGCAGTGGCTATGCCAGCAGGCTTCTCTATGAAGTACTTGATCCCACTGTAGACCCGTTTGGACCTGAGAACCAACTCCTATTCATGACCGGGCCCCTCACGGGAACTCTCGCACCATGCACCGGTCGACATGTTGTCTGCGGCAAGTCCCCACTGACAGGAATCTGGGGCGAGTCTAACGCAGGTGGCCACTTTGGTGCGAATCTGAAGTTCGCAGGATACGATGGAGTTATTGTAAAAGGAAAATCGAAATCTCCGGTCTTCATCCACATCAAGGACGAGACCGTGGAGATTGTTTCTGCAGAACACCTCTGGGGAAAGACTACCGATGAGACCCAGAGGATTCTCAGAGCGGACCTCGGAAGAGTGCATGTAGCTTGCATCGGCCCGGCAGGAGAAAATCTTGTTAGATTCGCAGGCATTGTCAACGACGAAAGAATCGCCGCTAGGTGTGGTCTCGGAGCGGTGATGGGCTCAAAGAAGCTCAAGGCGGTTGTTGTCGAAGGTTCAGGAACGGTGTCATTGGCGGATGCTGATGGGTTCACCGAATTGGCAAGAGAGGTCTCCAAAACCCTGGCTGTTTTGATGAAACCCCTTTACGATGGAGGAACGGCAACCTACGTAGACATCGGCATGATGTACTATGACATGCCAGTGAAATACTTCCAAGAGGTTGAGTTCGATGTTGAATCTCTGAATGTTGCAGCGATGAAGGATATCCTGTCCGGACGAACTGCCTGCCACTCTTGTCCAATCGCATGTGGCCGACGAGTCGATATTCCAGAGTACAACTTGAAGGGAGTAGCTGGCCCTGAGTATCAGACCATCGCCGCGTTTGGGACGAACCTCTTGATACCTGACCTCAAGGTTGTAACCCGAATGAACCGCCTATGTAATCAGTATGGCATGGACACAATCAGCCTTGGAAGTGTGTTGGCCTTCTCGGCTCTACTACGCGATAAGGGGGTGCTCGATGATGGTCTCAAGTGGGGTGACTGTGACGGGGCGATTGACCTCGTAAGTAATATTGCCAATAGAGAGGGTCTCGGTGATGAGCTTGCTGAGGGCTCGATGAGGTTCGCTGAGAAATACAACGCCTCAGAGCTTGCACTTCATGTCAGAGGTCTTGAGATTCCTTTTCACGACCCCCGTGCCTTTGCAGGAATGGCCACTGTCTACACCGTAGCGGCAAGAGGTGCAAGTCATATGGAGGGTGACATGTACACTGTGGATATGGGCGTGGATGTTAGAGAGATTGGCATTGTGTCTGGTGAACCGGGTGATAACCAAGGGAAGGGTGTAATGGCGGCGAAGGCTCAGGACTATAGGGCGTTCTTTGACTGTATCATCATGTGTCATTTTGCACTCATCCCAACTGATTCCATCGTGGGCCTCTTGAACCGAGCACTTGGAACCTCTACTGGAGTGTCCGACATCCTTTCAATAGGCAGTCGCGCGGTCACAATGAAACGGCTGTTCAACATTGGTTGCGGACTGAGTCCACAGGATGAGAAGCT
>JAUVHR010000111.1 GCA_030593165.1 Candidatus Thorarchaeota archaeon | reverse complement strand
CGTTGTTCGCTTTGGAATCCGGAATAGCACATAGACCCACACCGAGTAGTCAAGAATTGAAGAAGAAATGGTAGCGGGTGGTGACTTCTGAGAGAATTTATGAGCGGTCTGGAATATGGTATAGCGGGTATGAACTGTGCGATATGGCTTGGAAGCAGCAGGAGTGATCATTCTGGCCTTTTTAGTAGCTACATCCTTGTACTGGTCATACCAATCATATCTATCATATCGATTCGGTGTGGTCAAATTCGAGAATTATATACAGAAATGCAGCAGTTGACAGAGTCAAGCAGTCCCGCGAATACGCTGAGCCTGCCTATGAAGATGATGAAGTCCCAGATCTCTGCGAAATCTCAATCTATGTCTGACAGCATCTAGGAGTTGCGGGTCATGAACAATTGTGTCTGGGAATGTGAGGAAGCTGCTGTAAGCTACATATAGAATTTGTAGTGTCCTTGAGGTGTGATGTCATCCGGAAGCTCTGACAAGACATTACCCACTCGTTGAGGAAATACAATTGTGATTGGATACTTTGTCGCAAACACCGCAGTATTCCAATCGATTTTAGTTAGTTTTAGAATCTCTGATGCTACCTTGTTCATATCCGAATCACAATCAAGCTCCAGAAACAGGGGGCGAGGAATTCTAGGACCTGGGTATGTTCTTAAACGGGGAATGTAGCCTGAAGTGTATAATAGACACTCCCTATTCGTGAGTTTAATTAGCGTTCCACGAAGAATGGGGTAGTTTCCAGTTCTGAAGAACCGAATCTCGTTTTGATATCTAATGCAAACAAGGTCTGCACTAGCTGAACCAATTGCGTCAAGAAAGCCCCTTCTTTCATCGGGGTTAACACGTGAGGTTTTATGAACAACCACACGTGATGGAGGAGAATTCGTTTTGAATGTATAGAGATCTATAGCTCTCTTTAGCAAATCATGGGCCGCATCTTGTGATAGATACGGCTGTTTTGTAGTATCGTCAATATTTACTTTCGAACCTCTCAGCACAAATCCATCACCACTATGTGTGAACACCTGGGCCATAGATACTCTTGTTTTCTTTAATGGATCATCTCTACGCTTATAGAACGATATACCTACATAGCATGTGTCTGTTTCGAGCTTAGCTAAGCGCCAGGGCTTGCCATCGGCTTTGTAGTATAGGGCTGTGGAAAGATTCCAGCTAAATGTAGCGGGATCTTGCACAATAGAACGGCCGCTACGGTAATTCAGTACAGCTTCAGCACTATTCTCCAATAGAATTTGTACAGGAATGTTGTATTGCATAACTCGGCCCTTTAAAGCGTCGTGTAAATCGAAGCTCATTGGACTCTCATCGGCTAGACCAAATTCAATAAGGGTTGTCTGACCCAGTTCTCTTGCTTCTGCAAATTCTCTCTCATCCTTCGTATATCTTGGTTGTTTCACTCCACGAGTTTTCTCGCTTATTCCGCACCAATCATAAATAACTCTAGGAACCATGCACAATATCACATCTGGTCTGTTATCCTCTAGGCTGATTTGTTCGACTTTTTCTCGGTATAATTCAACAGCCTGCCATATCCGTTCATGAGAATCTCCAGTTTCTATAAGACGATCAATCTCAGTCTGTCGGATGGTAGCTCCCCACGTGTCTGATTCTTCAATCCTACATGCAATGGAGGTATTTTCTGAGAAACCGGGGTAATCAGGAAATAGAAATCGGTTTTCACTCGGACTCTTTGATTCTGTTCGTAGCATCTGAAGAATCCCTCTTGCAGTGTCCTTTCCTTCTCCCGTTGCTACAATTCCAACTCGGAGTTGGCTTAACGGTCTTTCATCGGATGAGTGAAACGGACCAAAATACTTCAACCCTAAACGTGGATCTTCTTCCTCTTTTCTGCCCCCAAAAAGAAGCATAGGTTCAGTCAGAAATTCGGATTGCATAGCATTTCCATCACTGAAATCTCCATACTTGTAAGGTCCTTGTTTTTGCTCGCGAGATGGTGTATCTCCGCTAATACCAAATTCCAGATAAGCTCGCACAGGCTCAGATGCCATAAATACACGGTCCCCAAAACTAATTTCGCCTGAATTCGACTTTGGCATCTTATCAAGAAAGAATAAGAAGTCATAACGAAAGTGTGCATTGAACCTCCGCGCTAGCAGACTTGTGATGGTTGTCGTTTCATCTGGATTATGAATAGGATGAATACCGTCTGCAGTCAATAAAATTCCAGGAGTTACTCTGAGATAGCAATCCTGCCCAATCCAGGTGAAGGCCAAAGATACCGAATTGTGATGCCATCGATAAGCCTTAGCTTTCTTATGGTAGAACTTCCTAACAACTTTCCTTGTAATGCGTCGATTGAAAGCATTCCACTCTTCTTCGCGGTATTCTTCTTGTCCCGGATAGAAAAATGGTCTAGATCGAGATTCATGTTCAACAAGGAATCCATTGGCTTTCATTGCGGCAGTTGCTTCAAGATTAAGAAGATGTGTGACGAGGTTCTGCCCATCTTGAGATTCAAGAAGATCCTTCGTTATAAGGGTCTTTGTGCTATTTTGGGTAATGTACTCTTGAAAGATGTCGGTATCTAGTGGACAAAAGGAAACAATTCTGCTTCCTTGCTTTGAGAAAGGATGACTTCCAGATCTTGAAAGGGGAATGGATGGGTCATTGAGATTAGCCTCATAAACGTGTGTTGGAAGACGAGATACCTTGAGAAGATTACCAAAAATCGTTTCTTTCGTTTTATCGGGTCTTCCTGATAAGAATGATATCCGCTGGAGTTCTCGCTTGGCTCTTTCTTCAATTTCTTTTTCTTCATTATTTGTGGCGCGAATACTTTGAGTGCCTCTTCGGATGAGTACATCATTCTTCTTGAACACAATTCGCTTCTTGCCAGATATGTCAATGTACCAACCATCTTTAATGGGGATTAGCTTTGACTTAGATGGGGGAATAAACAGTGCGAGGAATTTTCGTTCGTGTTGTATACCTCTCTCTTCAATAGTTTTCTCAAAGAACCTGAAACCAATTTCAATCGGTTCTGATGAAAAAGAATTGAACTTCTCCTGTAATGCAGCCTGATCAAGTACGAATAAACTATCAAGACCAATGGGGACCAGCTTCTTCTTATCATCCTCTTGGACGCCAAAGATGAGCCAACCCCCTCCTCGGTTCGCCATGGCAAAGATATGTTTTGCAGTCTTAGCGAAATCGGAATCCTTGCTGATATCAATAGTTGCCTTGTAATCTACATGTGGCTCTTCACGCATTTTATTCCATATTAGGTTAAGAATGAGGTCGCCAAGAGAATCAGGGCTTATTTCAGTATCTTCTATTGTCATTCGCATATCAAAGCCACACCCCTCGCCTGCAAAACGTACTTGCTAGACATGCAATTATCATCTGAGATTCTATAATCCGCATATGAATCTGTGGTTTCACAAGACTCGAAAGCTTGATAGAGAAACCTTATGAGAGAAATGCATTCTTGAATTGACAATACAGTCTTTGTTTAAATACTGTCAAGAAAAGAGTTATCACTAGGAGTATAATAGTCGTTATTGTCTACGAAGGAATGGAAGCACGACGTCTTGAGGGATCGCATGACGAAGACCGATTCAGATAGAGAAGCTGTCATTAAAGCATGGCTCCCATTAGCAATTCTTCGAATGAGTCCTAATAAGACGGTTGAAGGTAGAAAAAGATTCCAAAAGCTAGTGTTCTTAGCTGAAATCGAGGCCAAAATAGGTGAGCCTTTCTGGTTCTGTAAGCACAATCTAGGGCCATATTCTTCAGACCTACAAACAGCTCTTGATATTTTCGAAGGTCAAGGAATCATCAAAGAAACCAAATTCACAATAGCAGCAGGTTTGAATCCACGATCAGACTATGAATTAACTGATAGAGGAGAGAAAACACTTCTGCAAATTGAAGAGCATGAGTTTGTCAATCTGCTTGCAGAGAAACTAGAAAGTGTGCTTAGTGTGTACATGGATACGGATACGCAAGATATCGTGAAATACGTGTATCAGAACTATCTTCCAACAGAGGGCTCCTCTGTTGTAGACAAGGTTAAAGAACTAAGGGTGTCGATTAAGAAACAAAAGAATCTGTGGTCAAGAATTGATGATGAATCTTCCATTTCCATTCAAGTTCTTGCTGGTTTGGAGCAAGTCCAAGATGCATTGAAAAGCTGCAAGAAATTAGAGGAGTTGGACAGATACGTTCTCATGGGTCATTCATTTGAATTGACTAGGGCATCGAAGGATCTCTTCTCTGAGATTGACAAGTATGGTTGTGAATGGGATGCTCCAGCTCAGCATACACTTGCAGCAATGATGGAATTTGAAGACACGCTCCATGCCTTAGAGGAGTTCGGAGCCAAAAGGGATATACTTGAGCCCTTAGATGAGCAGATTCTGGGGGATCACGTCGATAAGAAAGAAAGGGATGCAATCAAGACTGAAATGAAAGAGCATATCAAAGACATGATTTAGGAGGGAGGTCATCTGCCGGGTACTAGAGTAGTACTCGACTCGTCGGCTATTGTTCAATTAAGAATGTCTGCCAAGAATCCATATCTCAGAAAAGCCAGAAACCAGATTCCACGAAGCTATTATCTAGAGTATGGTTATCGTAAGGAACACAGTATAGGGCAGAACCTACGAGAATGGTTGAACGAGAAAGAGTCACAGGGGTGGAAAATTTGTTCACCTCGAGGAGCTAAGGAGTTAGCTGAGAGCGTTATACGAAGGTTAGTCAGGATAGCGGCAAGAAAAGTCCGTCCTGATAAACGTGGCCGTTTTCGGAGAGGGCTCATGAATTTCTCTCACAGTTCAAAACTCTATATCAGCACAAGCATATGCCAGTACACAAGCCCACAAACCCTCGTAAAACTGACCAAAACTGCAAAAAAGGCCTTCAATAGCTGGAAAACGCCAATGACACGAAAGTGCATAGAAAAGAGGGGGAAACCAGAAGACCCCGAGTCAGAAGATTTTACTCGATTGGCGGAGGCAATACATAATAAGCGAAAATCAAGGAGGCATGTCATCTTCGTTACTGGCGATAGCCACTTTCTTTGTCACGCAGATAGCATCTATAGGGATTTTGATATTGAGATACATGGTTTTAGGTGATGCTTCGAAGTCATGAGAGCGGCTTAACCCTGACAGGGCACATTGTGGCACGATGTCTTGCTCCCAGATGGACACGTTGGGATCCTCAGTGGCACTGATTCATTCGCTGACCTGCGTTGAGCAAACTGTGTAATCGCTAATGCGTTAGGCTATGATGTCGATGAGTCACGTAGAGGAGAAATGGTAGCGGGTGATTGATTCGAGATGCCGGGTTTAGGGTCATAATTACTGTGGGATAATGCAGCAGTGTACATATTAGAACGGCAAGCTACAGTATTCACATTATTCTCTCGAGAAGAGTAGGACAGTTCCCGAAAGGAGGTGAGTAAATACCGGGATGGGGCATAATAGTGAAAGACAGGTGTATTTACTGCGGTACGACTGAGGCCGAAGGTTTTCTACTTCGTCAGACACCAAACAATCCAAAGAAAGATCATATCGGTCTTGCCTGTGTTGTTGAACGAGGATTGAAAGAACTCGAACGCGAACCAAAGGCGATAGAAAAGAGGGTTGAAATGACCACCTAAGAGGCACCCCAAATAGGCGCGAGCAATCTATCCAGTCAGTAATCCCCTCCTTTCTCCCATCCCGGTACTAAGGCGGCCTCAACTCCTCTTTTTTCTAAGCCTGCGTTGATCTCCAACCGGGCGAAAAAGCGCGAGGTAAACAGAATGAAAATTTGGCAAATGTTCGTCATTTTAGGTGGAGTGGTTGGGCTATGCATGATTCCAATCTTAGATGTGTTGGTGTATTATGCCCCGACATGGTATCCTCACAGCCCCGAATTACTGGTAGAAACTCTCGTCACGCTTGCACGGGTAAGCGTGATAGTGAAGTATTGGCTAGTTGCGGTGGGGATTGTGGGCCTCATTGGATGGTATATAGAAACGAAATCCAAGGAATAAGAGAAACCTAACCCTCTCGATATTCCAACAAGTTGCGCCCATTTCTGTGGGCTTTGCAGTATGATTCGTATGTGTGTCAAGAAATGTGTAGATATGAACCATGCATACCCAGCATACGTTCGTGAACTCATGGAGATTGTCGTCAGGGAGTATGATGACGACATGCTCTCTGTCTGCCATCCCTAACAACTTGATAGGCGAAATCGATTATTGAGAGAATGAAATGGTGGCCGGTGAAAGATTCGTAGTGCTATTGGAAGTGGAGTCAATTTAATTTGCCGTCTAGTGCCTATTCTGACCTCGTAGAGAAGAAATGGTAGCGGGTGATTGATTCGAACAATCGATCTCAGGGTTTCTCAAACACCTGTTTTCTAAAAAACAGGCTTAATATATGAGCCCTGCGGGATAGGCCTGGCTTCCCCAACCCGCTATTTTAACAAACAGACACAAGAACGAAACCATTCTCGCTGCTTGTATCTCTCGAATCACGCCACGCGGGTTTTAAGGGTTTTCATAGAGCGAGTCAAGTGGCCTTCTTTCGTTTCTGTCTTCGGCGTTCTCTCACTTCATCCTCTTTTTCTCTGCCTTCAATCATCTTCCTTTTCAATGCATCCCATTCTTCCCACTCCTGGTTGGCCTTTTCTTCAGCTCTCTTGAATTCCTCCGTCTTCTCATACTCTGGAATAATCCTGAAGCTTGGTACCAGCTCGCCTGCCCGTGTGGTTCGTATCCTGTCAACCCGATTCTCTATCCAAAGCCATTCGACGTCTTCATCATCAAAGCCCTCCTTTCCTAACATTGCTTTCGCATCTTCAACTGGAATCTCTCCTGGAAACTTCAAGTCATTCACTTGACGCAGAATCTTGAGAAGCGCCCACGCAATAGGAGCTAATTCTCGAAGACTCTGGCTCGCTTCATCTGTGAGTAGCCTGAGATGGCGGACCGGGCGCCCGCCATAGAGGCCGGATTCCTTTGGTGGATAATCAATTATCAAATCAATTACGTAGCTGTCCAACAGGTGTGAAATAACATCTCTGATCAGCTCAGGTGGGGATTGATTCTCTAGCTGTTGTGCGATGATTTCTTGCGGCGTCCCTTCTGGATTCCCCTCTCTCAATAGGGCCAAGACACTCTTTGCAATTTGCGAAACCTGCGGTTTCATAGTCCATGTTCCTCCCATATCGGATGAAGATCTAATCCGTCTTCAACAATCTGTTGTTTAGCATGATTAGCGTTTTCTAATCGTTCGTTTACAAATCTAATTGCCGCAATCATCTTCCGCGGATGATTGGGGGGGCTAATTAGGCACCATCGAACTGCATCTTCCACGGACCTAGTGCGGATGCTTGATGAAAGAGACAGACGTCCCGAATCCTTATAGTAAATCAAGTATCTGCGCTCGTCACCCATCTCTATCCCTGCGGGCTGGATGATATGCTTCACCTCATCTCCAAGAAGCCGGTTGGGATTGTTTTTCACGATGGTCGCCAATTCACGGGCCTTTGTGGCGGTGGTTTCGTCCGACGATTTTCCCAGCTTCCTGAGATCTTTTACCGTCAATTGAATTCTATCGCCATCTTCATAGTGCAAGCTGGCCTTCACCTCCTCTCCATGCTCAAGCACGAAGTCAATGTGCTCCGAAGTGACCACCGGCTCGATACCGAACTCCTTGTGGTACATTTCGGCCTTATTTCCTGCGTGAAGGACGTGTCCTCTGGTTATGGAGAACTTTCCATGGCTAAAGGAACCATCCTCAGAAACCATCTCTGGAAGATAATACTTGATTTTGATTTCAAGTGACTCATTGATTATGCATTCTGCAAGACCCTTGTTGTGGATTGCTTTATCCCCTTTTGGAGCCCCCCAGTACTTCATCATTGACCCGATAACCATCGGAAGGGTGTTCCGAATGCCATCCTCACCGTCATTTCTTACGTTGAAGTCGCCGAACTCTTGAAATTGCTTGATGGCAATCTCTCTTCGTTCCGGATTCTTCTCGTAGTATCTGAGTTGACCGTTGAGTCCCAGATGGCCGTCACTCGCAATAATGGCGATAGTCTTCATCCGATATTCGTGGATATTCGGGAATTTAAGGTTCGTAATTCGCCCGCGATGACTGATTCCCATATGGCTTAGCCTTGGCTGAAGATCATCAAGGGACTGTCCCAATGTATCCTTAATGAAATGCAAAGTTTCGCCATCTAAGTAGTGCCTTATACCGTAGCGAAATGTTCGGTTTGCGGCCGCCTTCTCCAGCTTACTCAGCTGACTCAACACATCGTTAAGATAGAGCTGAGCGACATCAGGACCGCCTCTGATGTGAAGCCGGCGTTGCGCTTCATCAATCAAATCTATCTTGTCCTCCTTGCTCCGGAAGTAGAGCTTCTCAGCTTCCAGCACGTTCAGCCATTTGTTAGGCCCGGAATCCTTGTACCAGTAGTACATCCTATCATCTGTGACTGCGACTCGAACTTCACGGCTGGGGTCCTCGGCAAGCCCGACTCTTTCATTGAGAATTTTCTCGATCTCTTCGCGGTTTGCACGGATCTCCTTCGCCAGCTCACGTCGCCAATCTGTTCCCAAGCTCTCCTTTGTATCATAGAGCTCTGCATAGTGGATGCTCCCGAGGCGAGGGGTTTCGATTGTCGAATACAGCCTCTCAACCGCATCAGTTAATTCTCTGTGGGATAATTCGCCTGTCTTGCGTGTCTCTGACAGCGCATCGTTTACTCTCTTTGGGTCTATTCGATGCTCAAGAACCTCGGAAGGAACACTGGACTCATGTTCTATTCGCTTCTCTTCCTGCCTTTCAATATGCGATATTAAGCGAGTCTTCCTGCCGTTTCTCCAATCCTTGACCTTCCCCTCACTTACTCCACACTGATGAGCGACTTCAGAATCAGACAGCTCATCAGGTTGGTTGACCACATCCACGTAGAGCTTACATTCCTCGTAACGTTCCGGGGAAATGCTTCTCTCCAGGTGCGGATGTTGTGCGATTGCCTTGTCAATCTCATCCATAGTCCTGAATGAAAGCCGCCTGTGGTCCGGTTGCCTTTCTTCGACATCCTGATTATCATCATCGACTTCATGTAACTCAGCTTTCGCAGGCTCGACTTCTGGAGTCGCGGTATCCACGGCAACCTCTTTCTTCTCTAGCGCTTCTTCGACACCGAGTTCCTTGAAGGCGTCCTCCAACTGTTTTTCCAGCGAGTGTTGTTCCCTCTTCTCCTCCGCCTCAAGCTCTCTGAATGCCTCGGAAAGCCTACTACTGATAGCATTCTCAGAAACCTCAGCTTGTTCTGATCTCTCCAAGTCCTTGAGCACATTCTCCAATTTCCCTTCTACAGTCCCTTTTCTTTCCGTTTCACTTGGACCATCAGCTGCCTCTATCTTGGTTTCAACCCCTTTTGCTTCAGACCGGCGAGTATCTGAAGTTTCCACATCGGTACCGGCTCGCTCCAAGCGCCTTCTTTCGCTCGC
>JAUVHR010000226.1 GCA_030593165.1 Candidatus Thorarchaeota archaeon | reverse complement strand
TCAATCGGCAGACTGGAAGAGTGAGAAACATGTAACATTCATCATAGTGAAAAAAGTATAAGATGGCCAAGCGAAAGTGTTTGTCAAAGTGGGTGAGGATATCCCACATCCGAACACTACGAATCATCACATCCGTTGGATAAACCTGTTTTTCCTACCGGAAGGTGAAAAGTTCCCCCTGGAAATAGGTTACTGTACCTATGACCATCACGGTGAATCACCAGAGGGCCCAGATAAAAGTACCATATACAGCGAACCTGTCGCGATATTCGTCTTCAAGACAGAAAAATCAGGTACTCTGCTAGCTACTGCGTACTGCAACATTCATGGTCTCTGGAAGAGCGAAGCAGAACTTAAGATCTAAGCATCGAGCTTTTTGCGCTTGAATCAGACCTAGGTTAACTTCTAGGTTTCATTCGGATTGTGCAATGTTGCCCCCCAGATTGTTGATCCATCAGTCTGACCTGAGACCTGCATCCGTTTTCCCAAGTTGGCTGCAAACTCCCCACTGCCGTAGTCTGCAGAAACAGCCTCCCAAGGCTGAATGGCGGAGAGCTCATATTCCATTCCGTCATCTATGGTCACCACATAACGATTGAGTATCTTCGAGATTAGGCCAACCACTGTAATGTCCCTCAAGGTTCCGCTCAATATGCTCACCGTGTGTCTTAGTAGTCACATCAAGTGACTCTGTTCTGTGACCCTCTGAAGTGGCTCCGCATTATATACTGATTCTGTGTATTGTTCCTTGTGAAATATCATGGCTCTAGCAACTAACTCTCGAGTTTCATCCGCGACGAAGAACAAAAAGACTGCAAAGGTTCAAACGACCGCTGCTGTTGGCTATGCTTACATGACTGTTGTGAGGTAATCTGAATGGCTCTAGCTAAGAGTAAGGTTCGCTCCGAAGTTCCCAAGTCCCGAATCTCCACCAAGGCAATTACTGAAGCCTACTTCCGGAGGTAATGGTCCGCGTTGTCACTACCAATTGACAACTACATCTCAAGCTGGCCACGTTAGCAAGACATGGCCACCACATCATCTGATTTTGAAACGCATGGTTTGAACGTTTCTAACCGCGAACCACCCAATTTACCAGTTCTGAACTCATTGGGTTTTCTTTGAGAAATGCGTCACGGTAACCCGGATTCTTAAACTCGAAAATCACATTCTCAAGGGAAGGGTCGAATCCTACTATACGCACTGCGGTTTGAAAAGCGTTTGCGCGAAAGGCATACAGTGTGAGAGTCATAAAAACCACAAAGACCATTATTGTCAGCAATGCCCATTGATCAACTGGATGTCCAGCCCAGATGTTTCCTCCAATTGTCAGCATGGCGAGCATCATTGCTACGCTACAAAAACCATCACTTACGAAGCAGAGAAATTTGTATCGGCAATCTGCCTGATCACCGTAATAGTGGTCCTCACAGACTGGTACAATGAAGGTCTTCAGCTCAATTGATGATTTCATTCTCTGTCGTGCTGATGGCCAGAACGTTGGATCCCAATGAGGCCGCAGGTACTGCTTTCGGCCAGGGGTCAATGTAATCCTAGTTGGCATAGTAGCCATTTCTAGGCATACGGGACAGACTCTCGGGAACTCTATTTTCCCCACTTCTGCCTTTACGAGGGGTTCGTCGAAGTATACCTTCTGAGGATTCAAGGACCTTTAGCCTCGGGATTCATTTCCTGTACTTGAGGAACTTCGATAAAAGAGTCTGTCGAATAGCGCGAAAAATGATCTGCTGTGTTCTAATCACTTTGGTCAACAACTTGAGCAGGCGCTCCTTTTTGACCTGTATGCTTCTTGAGTATCTTTATCTGGAGAACCAATAAGCTACTGGCTATGTATTATGGTGACTTGGTCCGCTTGAGAGCTCTCGAAATGAGTGATCTTGATATTATCATGCAGCATTGGAATGCCTTCGAGATTCGCAAGTACCTCGGCACCCCCTTGCCTATGTCCAAGAATGCAGAACGCGAATGGCTTGAGAGTGCAACCAAGCATTCACCTTGGAAAGATGGAAAGATCGTTCTTGCGATTGAGGACAAGAAGACAGGCGAATTCCTCGGTACGATTAGCCTGTTTGATATCTCGCCTCAGATGAGACGTGCAGAGTTCGGTATTGCGATTCATCAACCTTCGAATCACAATAAGGGGTACGGTACTGATGCAACAGGAGTAACGTTATGGATAGGCTTCCATGTTCTTGGCCTGAATAGCATCTACCTATATGCACTCGACCGCAACAAACGCGCCATTCGTGCATACGAGAAAGCAGGCTTCAAACATGTCGGGGTCTTCAGAAATGCGATTTATGTCGAGGGTCAGTTCCAAGGACTCGTGGCGATGGACATTCTAAGTGAAGAGTTTGCAGAGCAGTTTCCCCCAGGGACTCTTACTGGCGGACCATAGTCCTGATACTTCGGGAATGCAATCTACTATGGTTCTTGTTTCTCCTGTTGAAAGTATCCATAACCGTTCATTGAAAGTTGGACATTTCTGGACATTGCTGTCCTGTCCGCCCAGGCCCGGCACTGGGCTTTTTTCTGACCTTGATGATGTTGCGTGCTGCATTGATATCAGCATGCAACTGGGTCTGACATTGAGGACAGTAGAAGTACTCGCCTCCCTTCCTCTCCTCAACGCTCTCTGAGCCTTCCACTCGCACTCCTCGCTCTCCGCACTCACTGCAGGTTTGTGAGGTCCATGCCGGATTGACTGTCCACACCCCGCCTCTTGAATGACCAAGAGCCTTTCTGCGGTATATTATTCCCTCTTGGATTAGTCCCCAGAGGTTCGTGGACAGATTCCAGCTGTGCGAGCGCATCCCTCCTTTTCCATTGAAGAACCGGAGGTCCTCAAGATACACGGTCTTCACTCCGTGTTTTTCACAGAACCAGACAGTCTCCGCAGCAACCTGATGGGCGATCTCGCGGTCGAGGCGTCGGACCTTTCTCCATACTGATGTCAGCTCACGTTCCCTCTTCAGGATGTGAGCCGGACACGTCAGCCTCGGGCGCTTTCTCTCCCAGTTGTTCTTTCTTCTGTCAATCTGTGAAGACAGCTCTCTTGTTCGCTGCCTGAGCATGGTTCGTCTCGTGAATAGATGTTCATACCTGACCTGTCTGTCATGATAAGCAGAGTCCTCGTCAAGGACAGACACCACCACAGGACACCGTAGTCCCCTGTCCACACCGGCATAGGCCAAGCGGGCACCCTGCTGCAATACTCTATCGAGGAGTTCTCCACTGGCTGACAGGAAGGGTATAGTCAGGATGACCTTGTTCCCTCTCTGTTGGACCCTTGGAGGAGCACACCTCCGCGAGGCACGGAGCCGCTTCACTTCCTCTCTGAGTCTCGTGACCTTTTCAGAGTCGCTATCCTTCTTGGACAGTAAGCTAGTCAACTCCCTTGTTGCGTAGTGCAGGGCAATTGTGGTAATCAGTTGGGCACTCATGTCCTCAAACAGCATAGCCCTGAACTCCAACTGCTGCGATCTTGCTGTGTCACCCCGTTTCCTTGCATCTTCTGCCTTCCTCTTCGCTCTCGTAGCCTTTCGAGGTAGCCAGTTCAAGAAACGGAATCGAATCGTCTGGCTTCGATATGGCGACTTACCCACATCCTGTTCTGTGAGAACGCCGGGGGGTGTCTTGAGGTAGAGAATGATCTCGTCAGTTTTGTCTGGGTCAGCAGAGTACCAGTATCCCTGACCTGTTGTGTTCTCTGTGGATGCAGAGAAGTCCTCAGTATGAGCCTTGAAGACAGGGATGATAAATGGAAACTTCCCACTTGCCCACCTCTGAGCAGGCTAACTCTCGAAGTCGCTCACTCTCTTCACACTCTTTCTTCCAGAGCTCTCTCGCTCGGGTTCTGCGCCTTCCACGACGACCGGCGAGGGCCCGCGGTCTCTGCGGACCATCTGCGGACTGTTCCTCTTCAGTTGGAGTGGATACAAGGAGAAGGTCATCAATCACTCTTCTTACCTGCTTGCATGCAGAGAGAGCGTAATGAAAACCCGTTCCTCTGTTCTTAGTCCTGATTGCTGACATGTCACGTACACGTCTGACAAGGTCTGCTGGAATTCGCTTGTTCCCGATGAGTCGGTCAATGTCGTTCTCAGATTCATTCAGGATTTGCAGTAGAGCCCGAACCAGTTGGCTGCGTGAGTGGTCAGCCTCGATTATCCTTGCAGCGGTCTCTAACGCATTCCTGTGCATCCGGCCAAAGACCAACCTACCAAATTCGTTTGTCTTTTTCCACTTCAGGTATTGCTCCTTCATGAGGACAACATAACCGCGCGACCTGCTCTCAGTCAGCATGTTGCCGACTCGTTCAGCACGAGCATCAGTGGAGTACACCTTCTCAAGAATGAGGTTGACCGCTCTACAATAAGCAGTGAAGTGACTGGTCAATATATCAAGGTCCACTGGTCTGCACTTCTGACCACTCACAGCCCTTGAGATCTCTTCAAGCTGCCTCTTTGCAGTCCTACGAAAGGAGGGGTCCGGTCTCCTGCCCTCTCCCGTCCTTGATACCTTCCTGTCATAAGAGTTGAGTGCAAAGATTTCAACGAGGTAGGTGGTGGTTGAAGATACATAATAGTTACCGTCCATTTTCTTCTGTTTCGATGCCTTGGGCGTCTTACACACGCGGGGACGGCGCCGCTCTTGAGCTTTCATCAACGTTACCTCAGGAATCAGTCCTAAGATTGCAATTTAAGGTCGTACTCAAAAGATACATAATAGTTAACAACAGTAGGATTTAAGGTCATAGAAATGCACTTAGACGCTCTCTAGCTTGGCAGCTCAGAGGTTGAAATAAGCATAAGGAACGCTATAATGGGTGAAACAGACGGAAGGTAACTAGATGAAGTGTCGTGTTTCCATACTGGTCGTAATCATAATCTGTTTCTCTATGATAAATGACCAGATCTACAATTACGAATTGACAGTTGTTGATACTAATCCCCTAGAAGAAAAAGGATTCAACTCCACGGCTATCTATGTGGTCAGTGAACTAATTGAAATCAATTCTAATTCCGATTTCATCAATCAGGGGTGGCCAGGAAATGGGTCTGCAGACAACCCCTTCCTAATTGAGGACCTTCTACTCTCATCAGATACAGATTGTATAAGAATATCAAACACAAACATGTTTTTCGAGATACGTAACTGCTCTCTAACATCACTAGCGGAAACGTATCAACGCGGAATCGGCCTAAGACTGACAAATGTAACCAATGGGTTGATGGAATCCTGCCTTTTGGATGGACTCGGTGTAGGTGTTTATGATAGAAACGGGCGCGGAAATAGAATCCTCAGGAATACCATAACTCAAAATTACGACGGAGTAATCGTAGATTCCTCTACTCAGGAATTCATTGCCAACAACACTATCACAGATGGTATGTCTGGAATTCAAATCCATTCGTCGTTCGATTGTAGAATCGTCAGCAATAATGTAAGTCAAATCTCACTTCTGAAATCGAGCAATTGCATACTCTCTCATAACAACGTTGGACATGAAGGCTTTCATTTCATTTCGAATAACCTCAATCACTGGATGAATCAGCTAACTATGAACTACATTGACGGAAAAAAGGTTGGATTCTTCCGAGATGCTTCTCAGCTTGATATCGATGGTAATCTTTATTCTCAACTGATTATTGTGAATTGTACACAGATTGCTGTGCGAAATGGACTATTCCGAAACCTGCATACAGGGATATACCTGGCTTACTCAACTTCAAGCATAATAGCAAATGTAAATGCTTCTGAGAATCACAATTATGGTATCATCATTGAAAACACCTCC
>JAUVHR010000321.1 GCA_030593165.1 Candidatus Thorarchaeota archaeon | reverse complement strand
AGAGGTTACCGAAAGTAATTGTGGCGAGCTCCTCACTCAAGATCCATATCATCGTCATGTTTGACTCATCGGGGTCATAGCAATCATCACTCGCCAAGGATAGATTCATCGCATTGCCCTTAAACTTGACTGCAGGAGTATTGCATGGTATGTGCAAATGGTGACATACCTAGGGTGGGATATAAGAACAATAGTGTGCGGCCACCGGGATTTGAACCCGGGCGAGAAGCTTGGGAAGCTTCCATCCTAACCAAACTAGACCATGGCCGCTTGGCAGCCCGCCTTGTATCATAAGATAAAAAAAAGGTATCGGCATAAGGAATCTGTGTGACGTTCGAAGTGCCGCAAGAATATCCTTATCTTGGGTTCATGAAATTGGCATTCCCGAGATTGATCATATGTCTTCCCAAGAGCAGTTTGTTTATTTCTGGCAGGGAAACCACGCTTGTGCGGAAGCTGCAATTGCTGCAGGGTGCAGATTCTTTGCGGGCTATCCGATAACTCCTGCTTCGGAGATTGCAGAAATAATGTCACGCCGTTTGCCAGAAGTGGGAGGCGTTTATCTCCAGATGGAGGACGAGATTGGAGCGATTTCAGCAGTCATTGGTAGTTCGTGGGGTGGAAAGCTCACAATGACAGCCACTTCGGGACCTGGCTTCAGCTTGATGCAGGAGAACATAGGATATGCCATTATGACTGAAACTCCCTGTGTAATTGTTAATGTTCAACGTGCTGGACCTAGTACGGGACAAGCTACGAAAGCAGCCCAAGGCGACTTCATGCAGGCTAGATGGGGAACACACGGGGACCATGAGAGTATTGTCTTAGCACCAAGCTCCGCTCAAGAAACTTACGAGCTTACAGTAAGAGCATTCAAGTTATCAGAACACCTCCGGCATCCTGTGATACTCCTCTCTGATGAGATAGTGGCACATTCCCGAGAGAGAGTGGTTGTGAGTTCCAACCAAAACGTTACCATCCGGAGAAGACTAGCAAGAGTCGGTGAGCTGCCTTATGGAGCGGTAGATGAAGAGGGCAGGTCAATGATGCCGAGGTTTGGAGACGGTCACAATCTACTTGTCACTGGTTCCACTCATGATGAACATGGCTTCAGGAAGACTGCTGACCCCGGGGTCCATGATGAACTTGTACGCAGGTTGGCAACGAAAATTCAGGAGAACCGCGATCTCCTGACTGATGTGGTTGTTGCCGGCCCCTCCGAAGCTGAATGGGGCATCGTTTCATTTGGCTGTACTTCAAGGTCAGTTGATGAAGTCATGGCCACTGACACCAGCGCAAGCTCACTCAGATCTCTAAGACTGCGTACTCTTTGGCCGTTCCCAGACAAGGAAATTAAGGAGTTTGCCCATACTGTGAATCGATTACTCGTGCCGGAACTCAATTTGGGGCAATTGGAAGGAGAAGTGTCCCGTGCAGTTGGCGAATCCGTCGGTGTAGTATCTCTTAACAAGATTGGGGGAGGACTCATGATTGAGCCTGATGAGATAGCTGCTGCGATGGCTTCAGTCTGAATACCAAACGGTTCTACACTCGATTGGCCGTCCTGTCCGCGTTCGTCCACTGAGATTGTGAGTGTTAGATTCGTTCGCATCCAGATGAGTACAGCTAGAGACCTGTTCGTGGTTTCGAGCCATGGACTGCTCACTTCTAGTGTGATGTTGTGAACTCCGGGACTAATCCAAAGAGGTAGCGGAATCGAGCCAAGTAGGCTCGGACTTGGATTCATCCATACGAAGAACGGATCTCTAACATGGTCCACAAAGACACTGACATTGATTGAACTTGGGATGCTGCCATTGTCGTCATGTACATCTAGACTCATGGCGATAGTTTCTCCGTAGAATGCCTCCATAATCACGATGTCTGCATCCATGGCCCCATAGACAAGCAGTTCGAAATCAAATGGCCCTATCGCGATGTATTTCATGTCGTTGATGCTTACAGTAATCGTATGCATACCAAGAGTCACATTATGAGCTATTGTATACGTGAAATTCACAGTCGTATCAGTGAGGATTATTCCAGTTGTGGAGAGCTGATGTTCGCCGTCTAGAAGAGATATCCCAATGGTCTGTTGGAAAGCCCATTCGGATTCTATCAAGAAACTGACAGTTGCAGTTTGACCACGCACGACGTCCCATATTGTATGGACAGAAGAGAATGTAAGAGGATAGTAGATCATAAACTCAAGGAGAAGTGTTGTTTCACAGATATGCTTCGAGGGCTCGTCAAGAATGATTAATGAGTAGTTCTCTAGTCCCACTTGTGTTCCCGGAGCTGTGTACCATTGCAGCAGAATCAGACCAATCACATCGCTCGTACCGGTTGCCAATACATAGTCCGTAGAGTTGAGAAGCTCGACAGAGATGCTTCCAACGTCAGCACCCAGTGGATCCGTCAGATGTAGCGATATATTAGTTTCATAGCCAAGAGCCAAAGGAAATAATATCTCATGAGTGACCTCTGGGATGAATGACACATTGAGTGGTTCTTGGCTATGCGTCCGGACGTAGTGAGTTGTTTCATTTGTTTGAACTGAGATTGTTCCTATGCCCCAGCTTGTTTCCGGAATCAGGAAGGAATGCCTGAAGCAACCGGATTCATTAGTCGCCCCTTGGGTTATGATTTCTGTGCTGTTTCCGATTGTAAGACTGACAGATAGAGGAATGGCGTTGATTGTAGTGTTGGCTGCTTGATCAGTCACGACAACATCAATGATAATTGACTTTCCACATATGGCAGGCTGTGCACTTTCGACATTGATAATCACATCTCGTTGGATGGCGGTAATCAGCACAGAAGTTTGAGCTACTTGATACGATAGATTGGTTGCAGTTATATTTACCCAATAAAGTCCAGGGTCTACTGCAAAGGCGATTGTAGAACTGTATGTTCCGTTTCCTAGGCTGGTCATGTTTCCGTTTGCAAATTCAGTACTCCATCTAACTGCACTGTCATTTATCGACTCTGAGAGATGATCAAGATGTTTCACAAGCAAATCTGCCAAGTCAGCTTGGCTCCCGTCGTGTGACTGACAGCGTACTGAGGCAGAATGTGAGATCACAATCAGGCTAGATTCCGGGGGTTGAACAGTGAGTGTGAGAGATTCTGAAAGTGGATGAAATGCATCGGTGCCATTGCACGAAATAGTGAGATTGTAGTCCCCAGGTGGTCCCAGCGATGAATTCCAGTTCACTGTGATTACACCGTTATTGTCTGTCATGTCGTTCGAGTGCACCACTAATTCACTATTTGAGTCATAGATATCTATGGAAACTGGATTATTCGAGAGAGTTATGTTGCTGTTGTGCGCGCTCACAATCTCAAGGTCAAAGCTCTTGTCTGTGCCATAAGGGACGGATAGTGGCCCCAGCGCATACGCTGTTAGTGGACCCCTGGTTATGTTAATCCCTATGGTTTCACTGGCTCCTTGGGAATAACCATCGAAAACTTCGACATTGAAGATGACAAAGCCACTGGTCCCATTGATGCCTGGGAACGTATGTTCAGGCCGGATTATGTATGAAGACGTAAGAATCCTAGTAGCGGGTGATGGTGGTATGAAATAATCGTCATCAAAGACAGACCCGGAGTCTGTAACTATTGCGAAAGAAACGTAGCACCACCCATCCTCGCTGAAATCAGCAGTGACCTTGGCTACCATGTGAATGGTTTCACCAACCTCGTATGTTAGCTTATCGGTTTCGAAGTAATCGAACTCGAAGTAAAAGGCGCTGACTGGTGAAATCAGACCAAAGGTGATGAATACTGCGATTACAACGATAACCAGTGCGTTTCGATTCAATCAGCACACCAAACGTCAGTCGTCATGTCACCTAAAAAACAGCACTTGATATAGCGACAAGTTTAATTCAAGACCGCTCAGCATCAGTGCGACGCCGAAGAAACACGGAGTGCAGTAAACGATGGTCATCAGGTTGAAGAATGCTACAATCGATGCGATTGAAGACACGGAAACAAAGAGATTGAAGCTTCTGAGAATCGTATCCAAGGCTGAAGGAGCCAAATTGACATTGGAACTTCCAGAAGCACTTTGTGAAAAAATGAATGTGCGCGATGACATCGTGGTGATTGTTGACTCCAAGCCAATTGCGAGAGGAGACAAAAGCAAGCTGTATGCAGAGGGCGATATCTTCAAGATTGAAGGAAATGGTAATCTTGAGATGGTAGGAGCAATAGGTGGTTTGAGGGTTGTCCTTACCCTTGCCAACCCAACGCCAGCGAAAAAGAAGATGTTTGCTGCTGACAGATTCTACTTGATGCTTTCATAGTGATCTGACACGGCAACAAAATAGTGGTTCTAGGTCCCTCGTCAGGAAGTTTCTAGCAGGTAGAAATGCCAGTGCTGAATAGTTTCAGTGACCTCTCATTCTGAGG
>JAUVHR010000052.1 GCA_030593165.1 Candidatus Thorarchaeota archaeon | reverse complement strand
CTGTTATGAAACTGGAGGCCATTGCCCCATTCAAGAGATGCGTGTTACGGAAATGCAAGTATACTCTGAACATACGCTTCATTCACCAGATGGTACTGAAAAACTTGTGGAAACTCACGCTTATCCAGTATTTGATTCTGATGGTAACCTTTCACAGGCTATCATTTATGAGGTTGATGTAACAGATCAGAAATGGGCTGAGAAGCAACTAGAGAAAGAGTCCAAACGAGCGCGGCTTTACCTGGACCTTCTTGCCCATGACATCGCGAATCAGCTTCAGATTGTAAGTGGTAGTGCGGAGTTGCTAAGCGAAGTATGCGGAATATCTGAGGTCTCAGAATCCACTTCCCGCATTCTTGATCAGCTAATTGAAGCAACACGGAAATGTAAAACCACTATCACAAAAGCCAGGGCAAGTGAACAGCTAATGATTGCTCCATTAGTTGAACGAGCATTGACCCGTGTCATATTCGATTGTATAGAAATCGCGGGAGAGCGTCATGATAATTTTAGTCTCACCATTGACCTCAAATCCAAGAACGCATTTGTTTTTGCAGATAGATTTCTTGAAGATTTAATCATGAGTTTAATGGATAATGCAATTGGACATAATCATAGAGAACGAAAGTGTGTGTGGATAGGGTTGCGTGAAGATGAAGGAGGGTATGAAGTATCTATAGCTGATAATGGACATGGAATTGATGACGTGTCAAAACACAGATTGTTTGATCCGTCGCAACGTATAGGAGGACTTGGAATCCACTTCTCAACGGAAATTGTGGAAAAATATGGGGGACGGATTTGGGTACGCGATCGCGTGCAAGATAGACCTGACAAGGGAGCTACTTTTCTTGTTTGGCTACCGGGTTTAGGAGGAGTTCGAAGATAAGAACTATCAACAGTAATGCATACGATTATTTGAACAGAATAATGCAAGTAGCTGTTCAATGGATTGGATTACAAAGAACTAACGGTACGGTAATCTCCGCCCTCTACATTCAGGATTGCACATCAAATCCTTGGCTTTCAATTGGTGATATTTGTGCAATCACAGGACTCTCACTCAGCACAGTTTCAACAATCTGTTCTCATCTTGAAACTCATGGTATTATTGTCCGGCAGGTTGATGAATCAAAGAAGAAGCCAGGTAGGCGAAAAACAATGCTATCCCTAAGGTTGGGAGTGGGTGAATTACTGAGCATTGGAATGAAGATGAATGTCGGCAAGATAGGACGAATTCTAGAGGACATCAAACTCGCAAAACCAGGAGATGCTGAAGATGGAAGTCTAGCAGTTTTGGCAAAGATTGAGGATGAGATTGAAACTTTCTTAACCAGCGTTCTAGAGAAAACTGAGATCCAGGGGTGAATAATCATGAGAGTGAATTTGAGATATCGAGTCGACCAAAAAAGGAAGGTCTGGTTAATAGGTAATGTCCTCCTCTCCCACTTTACCTCCCGGCTAATCCCCTTGAGCAGTACAACATTGACCAGTTTACCAGGCCTTCCACCTCATCTTGACTATGAACCAAATAATCCTCAGAATCAAAGACTGGAATATCATCAACCCAGTCATTTGGGTATGTTAGTTCCTGATGAGATACAATGAATGGATGGTAGCCCATTAAGAACATTGAAAGTATAATCAGAATTGGAATAGCTCTTTTCCTTCTCATACTTGACACCTCTGCGAATAACAAATATCACGACAACTTAGAAAGAATCCACTTTCGTTGTTTACAACCATAATCATGGAGTAAACCGGTATTTGAAGAATTTGGTCGATTTGCTGTGGGCGGATGGTTGCTGATTCTCATAGCTCCACGTTTTCATCATGTCCTAGTGCTTTGAATGAATGATCTGTGTTTCTTCTGTTCCTCTTCCCATCTCTTTCGTTCTGACCGAAGTTGGAACAAATCCACATCTTTGAATATGAGACCCTCTTCTCCTTTTGGTATTGTTCTATCTGTACGGTCTTTCTCTGGTGAATGAATCAGAGAATCTCCAAACTCTGCGACATTGGCGAAGAAACAATATGCGTAGATTGATCTTCGAGCGTCGAAGTGAGCTGCTTTGAAATCAGCTGTCACTGGAGTGAAAGCAGGATTGAACACTAAATCAACAGGCGGGTCCGAGTTCTTCAATTCAACTCTCAAGTCCATGTCAAGAAAATCTCTGCAGATGGCAATGGCGATTCGTCCAAATTCTGTGTTGCACACAACTATCTCTCTGGGTTGCTTTCTTACATCAATCCCTTCCTCAATACGCTCACCCTTGAAATGAATGACTGCTGGAATGTGTTTCTCTTGCTCCCATAGAATACCCTCAGGTCCAATAACCTTACAGACATTACTCCTTTTCGTTGCATCATGGTATGATCCTGGAATAACATACATTTCAAACTCCTTTGTGAGTTTTACAATTTCTTCAAGTAATTGAGTTTGATTCAAATCAATGCAAAGCTCGGGGAAGAACAGAATTTTGATCTCCAATTCAAACGCATTATTCATCATTTCTCGGATTTTCAATCTTACAGATTCTACTCTATCAGACCTAATCCCAAAGAGACCTCTCCCTGTTTCTTCATATAATTCAGCTAGAATATCGCCATTCTCTGAAAGCCCGATTTGAGCTAGACCTATTCTAAACCTACTTTGTTCAACTGCAAGAGATTGCTTTAGAAGATTCATATGCACTAGAGTATACTTCTTTCTTGGGACGTCTTCATTAGCAACAGAGGATACTGTCTTTCGAATCATTCGCTCAAGATAAGTCTCGAGGTTTGTAAAATCAATCATATCTCTTCGTGATGGTGTCAGCGCAAGAATCGATTCCCACCTTTGAAGTTGAGCTGTCAAAAAATCACGTTCACGCTCAACTGCTCTTGCAAGCATGTGTAGTCCTTTCTCACTTGCAGTAACCTGCGCCTGCGTCAATAGAATCTTCGCTTGTTCCACATCCATGTCGACCAATGCTAGCTTCGATTGGAGAAGATATGTTTTTGCTAGAAGTGAGTATGATGATTGAGATTTGCCTATCAACAGTAGTTTGTCTGTGAGAGTCCGTACCTTCTCCAGAGTTTCATCTTCTCCTGTCATCTTCAACTCTGAGAGCAATAAGTCACAAAGATGAATCATTGCTGCTACAGTCAAGGAATGGTCCGAAACCTCTTCTTCTATCATTTCTTCAAGTATCTCACTTGCATGAATCTGATCACGAGCCCTCTTACTAGCTTTCAAAATCAAAGCACTTGCAAGACGATATCGCTGGTTGATTGTTGGATTGTCAGATCGTTGCTCAAACTTTCTTAGCCTTTCAAGGCAATCTTGTGCTGATTCCAATTCATTGGTGTCCACATATATCGATACCAATTCATAGAGCGTTACTGAAGTAAGGGAATTATTTCCGATTTCCACTGATAGACGCAGACTCTCTTCGTGAAACTCAACGGCTCTTTTTGGTTGATCTTTCTTGCGATATATCCATCCAATGTTTCCGAGCAATCTCGCTATTTCTGGCTTGATCTTTAATTCCTCATAGATCTCAAGTGTCATCTGGTAATACTCTAAGGCTTTGTCTAGGTCGCCTCTCAAACCAAAGATATCACCAAGATTGCCGTACGCTAAGGCGATATCATGTTTAATGCCTGATTCTTTGCTAATATCCAAACTTCTTTGATAGTAATTAAAGGCTTCATCAAGATCTCCTTTTAGTTGAAAAATAACCCCGATATTTAGGAGTGATGATGCAACATCATGTTCTCTTCCACATTTCTCTTTGATTGTCAAACTTCTACGATGATGCTCCAATGCTTCATCAAAATTCCCTAATTGGATGTAGAGGTTACCTAGATTATTCAGTATCATCCCCATTTCCGGTATACTATCCATTTCCTCAAAAATGGCGAAGCCTCGTAGATAATAATCCAATGCTTGGTCTAGGTCGCCTTTCGACCAATATACAAGACCTAGGTTGTTAAATGATGATGCTAGCCCTAGTCTGTCATGAATTTCTTTCCTGATAGTCACACTCAGGAGAAGAATATCCAATGCGTTGTCATAATCGCCTTTGTACCAAAATAATACACCCTTTTGCTGATATAGGTCACCTTTCTTTCTGCTATGCTCTTCTCTGAGTTCATCTTCAAGTTTCTCTTCACTTAGAGTTATCAAACTCTCACATTCTTCTGTAAACTTGATACTAGCATCAATCTTTCCAGTGCGCCATAGAATCTCGATTCTTGCTAACAGCAAATCTATTCTTCTCAGGAAGTCATTCTTTGCGATTGTTACTCCACCAACTTCTTCGATGAGTTTGAGCGCTGTTTCATATTCTCCTGATTTAATTGCGATACGAATTTCGAGTAAAGAGCAAGCCAAAAAATCAACCTCAGGTAGATTCTTGGACGTGAGTAGCTCTCCTAGAACTTCTTGTGCATCCTCATACTCCCCTCTTCTGAGAAAAAGCTCAACCTGATCCATTGTTTCCCGAGTAGAGTCTAGCAAATACTTCTCTTCCTAGGATGCTCTTGTCACAATATCATGATATGACATAGAAGTGTATTAAATCTTCAGAACCTTTTTGAAGTGCTTCCTAAGGTTGTATTTCATTCGAACAATTTGGCTTTGATTTGTTCAACCATTCTTTCACTCTCAGGTGAATCTGTAAGGAATTCAATCTCATCAGGTGAAGAGATTCCTAGCCCCAATTCTACGGCACGAGCGATTTGCTCTTGTTCGAAGATGGGACCACTTGATACCTCAGTAGTCGTACCAAGAATTCTAAGTAAGGCAACACCAACAGCATCGACTGCAATCTTATCCGTTCCAGTGACAAAGACATTCGCATCCTTTCTCGTTCCTTCCATTGGTCCTCCATCAACAAATGAAACAACTCCATCCATTATAACGAGGTCCCACTTGTAAGCTGCGTTTATTTCTGCAATCATTTTTCGCTGATGGGGGGAACTATGCAACTCCCTCATGTATTCATATCCATCTCGAGGAACAAGTGCTGTTGCATTCTTCAATGAAAGTGTGAAATGCCCTCCATACATATGAGTCTTCAAACAGCACGTTTCGATAACACATTCAGCTTCATCATAGATTCTTGCGAATAGAAAACCGTCCTTCCAATGACTTCCGCTAATGTGTTTCATCACGAATTCTCCTCTTGGGAGAGATGATATGTTCACAATGGAAAAATCTAGTTCTTCAGCAAGATCGTAGAGACCTTTCTTCTTGAAAGCTTCCTCAGTATCAGCCGGTCCACAACGCTCAGCAACAGTAATGGACTTTGCTTTCATCTCCTTGAGCCGAACAATCAATTGTCTTAGAGTAATCATTGATGTTGACGCTGGGGGTGGATCAGCAGTATTGAAGTTGGGTTTCAGAACAACTTCCTTACCTCTCACAGGATTGATTCCTAGTAATTCAAAGGACTTGTCCACTCCATGCATTCTATCCCTGGTTGAGATGATTGCTACTCTGGTCATTTACATCGCCTAGTCAGAGATTGTAATATCTTCCATGAGCATTACATTATTTGAAATTTCCGCTGAATTCATATTCATAAGAACAAATAGTGGTCTTCTTTCGCTGAATCGTCGGTGAGTTACAACCTCAAGTGCATTGAGGGAATTGCTGGACTGAAAAGAGTGATTCCAATCCACCAGGAAAATTCGTTTCATCCGATTCCAAAATCAATTCGGATTCTGGACTCAGTGCTAAGGCTTGGAAGTCGCTTGTTCTGAGGTTGTTTCATTCTCAAGTTCTTCTACGCTTACTCTTGGCTCTATGCTCTTTGCCATCAGCAAAATGAGAATCACGATGTTCAGGAACAGAGTTGTCATCAATAGGGGCACACCCTGCCAATGGGTGTAGATGAATCCGGCCGGAATTGGTCCTATTGTTAGGAAGGCCATGACAATCACCATTGTAAGGCTGAGCATTTTTCCGAGGTCTGGACGTGGAAGGGACTTCAGGATATACGTACCAAGAACAGTATACCATAGAATATCGTTGATTTGTTTGATGGCTGTGGCAATGAATGCAAGTGAAAAGATTATGCTTAGCCCTGGAGCTGCGGCATCTGCGGCAGTCAACCACTCCGGTGGTGCGATGTATGGAATCTCTTGAGCGAGAAGGAGCAAGAAGATTGCTACAGGCATTATCGAGTAGACGATGATTGTAAGCCTTTGTCCTCCCCTCTTGTCGAATACGCGACCAAGATACAATGCCAATGGTACAGAGAATGCCAGTGTTATCAGGAACATCATGTTGATCTCATAGATCTCAAAGTTCAGTGTTTCATTGATGAAATACGTGCTCGCAAAACGATAGAAACTGTCACTAAAAGCATCCAGACATAGGACTACTATGAAAACAGGAAACACCCTAAATAGGAGCTTCAAACCTCTGATGTTCTCGCTAATGAAGTCTCGTAGCAGACCTGAGGGCGCTTCTTTTCTCTTAGGCACTTCGAATGAGACCAAAGCAAACGCACGAATTGAAGCAGCAACAAAGTACAAGACTGCTGCGGAGAACAACATAACCTGCATGATGAAGATGAACTCGTAGTTTAGCCCAAACATGACACTGAATACAAAGAGTGGGACTAAACCCAATGAAGTTCCGAGAGTGAACAAACTGTTGGCCACTCCACCAAGGCGCCTATCGACCTGCTCCATGGAATAGGCTTGACCAGCAGTACCTGTGAAAGATGAGAGACCAATGATGATCATGGCGAATGCTAGAATGATTGGCTCTGTAGTGAACGCCATTATAAAGAACCCAAAACCCATCACTAGCATTGTGACAACAGAGAGTTTTCTTCGGTCGTAGTTGTCTGCTAAATATCCGGCAACAAAGCTGCCAACCATTCTGACGATAAACATGAGTGCTAGGAATACACCAACCATCACGTAGTCGATACCGATATCTCTGAAGTAGAGACTGAAGTACTGTTGAAGTATAACCATGCTACTGTATATCCAAACAGTCCCAAGGTAGATTGTCCAATTGCGGTTGCTCAATACCCTGCGAACAGCCTGAAACCACGACAAGTCTCGAACATCAGAATCCTCTTCATCACTAATTTGCGGGGAAGTCCCTGGATCTTGTGCCTCTGTTCTCTCGCCCATTGGCCGCACCACTAGTGGGAAGATGATTCTCTTCTATCTGTGATTTATCCGTTCCCGTATCTCTCCCTTTTAGACTTGCTCAAATGCACAAATGCTGGCAACTCCTTCTGGTCATAGTCGCAAGGGCAACGCGTTATAGATTGTCCTAGATTCGTTTATCTATAGAGACCCGCATTGTATCCACTGCGAGGTCTTGGAATGCCGGAGAGCAAGGAAGGAATCGGATGGCTCCACAAGGTCATGAGTGTTGTACATGACGGAGTAGTTGTCATTCAGGATGAAGACATAATCATGGTCAACGGGGCTTTCGCAGAGATGCTCGACTATGAGTCTGGTGAGCTTGAAGACATCCTCTTCGAGGATCTCGTAGACCCTCTATCAAAAAGACATGACAGCAAGATGTTGGAGGCGCTTGTTACTGGTGAAGATCCAAGCAAGTTCAATACACGACTTGTGGCAAAAAATGGGGACGTTGTCCAAGTTGAAATCACCCCCACAACCATAGAGCTTGATGGTCATCCCGCTGTACTAGCAGGTGTAAGAGACCTCTCTCGTCAGATAGCTCTGGAGACCGCTGTCACAGAACTGGAGAATCGTTTCGCTACTCTATATGATATGTCCCCAATTGCATACTTCACGATAAACCGAAGTGGTAAGATTGAACAGGTGAATGAAGCTGCAGAATCACTTCTTGGTTGTGGTGCTGAAGATATAATCGGTCGTCCGTTCTCAGACTTCATTCCACAGCCAAAGAAGGACTATGATGCAAGTGCAGACATAGTTCGCGAAGTGTTAAGGGGAAAAAGCGTTCGCGGCATCGAATTTGAGATGATGCAGCAAGATGGAAAGATAATCTGGGCAAACGTTTCATCGCGAGCATTAAGCTCTGGCACCGAACGTCCTAATGAAATAGGACTGATGGCCTTTGATGTCAGTCGAAGGAAAGCATCGGAACAAAGACTTAGAGAAGAGAGTCAGCGTGCGAATCTCTACCTAGATGTAATGACTTCGGACCTGAATATCATAAGCCAGAATGCTCTATTCGCTATTGAAGACCTAAGAACCTCAGAAGGCCTGTCAGACAGAGTCCGTAGCGGGCTTGATGAGACCTCATGGAATATCCGTCGGGCCTCAAGAATGATTGCCAACATGAGAGTGCTGATCTCCCTGGAGCCACCGGACAAGGCAAAGACAGACATCCTTCCTCACATCAAGAAGGCTATCAGAGAGGTTGGTCGTGACTTTGATTGGAAAAAGACATTGACTGCAGATCTGGACATATCGCAAAAGCAGTTTGAGATTGTGGGGCATGCATTTCTTTGGAATGTGTTCTTCAACATTCTTCATAATTCCATGATGTATGACGATAACGAAGAAGTCATTGTTGACATACATGCTGAGGCCAGCGATCTAGGACGAATGGTCCGAATTGAGTTTGCAGATAGAGGCTGCGGAATTCCGGATGACGTGAAGCGTCTCGTCTTCAAACGATTCGATAACCCAGACGCTATCGAAGCCAGTCAAGGCCTTGGGCTTGCAGTCGTAGATCACTTCGTCACGGATTTTAGTGGTAGGATCTGGGTAGAGGACCGTATTTCCGGGGACCACTCACAGGGGTGCAAGATTGTTATCGTTCTCCCGTTGTGGGAAGAGGATCTTGGACTTCCATCCATCCTGTTTTACAAATCGGAACACTGTGTATTCTGTGGGCCTGCATTAGAGATGCTGCTGTCGATTTTGGATGAAATGGGGATCGGCCGGTCAATCATCGAATTGGTCAACATTGACGACCCAGAATCAGGTGTTTCCGAAGATGATCTTCCAGCCCTTCCAACAATACGACTCGGCAAAATAGAACTCACCGGTTTCGTTCCTGAGGATGACCTTAGGCAGGCTGTGGTCAGAATGATTATGCTCTCTGGTGGAGCAGGCTGAGACTCGAGTGCACTTGATGGTTCTTGATTTCGTACGCAGTTCGCGCACTTTATCAGGGGTTGTTAAGCCGAATTGTAATCAGAGGGAAATGCGTTGAAAAACGGAAAGGACCTGGCAGAGTACTGCGTCGAGTTTGGCCAGAAGCTTGGAGCACAGTATGTTGAAGCGCGTCTTGTGAAGGAGAACTCACAGGGTTTCGTCTACAGAAACGGGGAACCGGTTTCCGGAGGCACTTCTCCAAGTTCCGGAATCGGCGTACGCATTCTGGTTGGCGGAAACATGGGTTTTGCATCATTTGATAGATTGGAGCGCGATCTTGCAGAAACGACCGTCACGACTGCATATAGAATGGCGAAGAATGCAAGGCGAAAGGATCCAATAGACTTGGGTGACCCCGTTTCAAATGAGGCCACTTGGTCAGCTGAAGTGAAGCAGAAGCTCACTGATGTTGACATAGATACAATAATGGCCTTCATTGATGACTTGAATAAGCAGATGGTAGGACTTGCCTCTTACACGATTCTGATGAACCCTACCGTCATCGAAAAGTACATTGTTACTAGTGAAGGTACAAAAATCACAGGTCATATGTCGTACATCAACAACTTCACTATGATGACTGCTGTTGGGACCGGTGGTTCGGAACAGAGAATGTTAGACCTCACACAGCTTGGCGGTTGGGAACGACTTGAAGAAGCCAAAGTCGTTGAGTTTCTAGGCTCTGAAGTGGAACGACTAAAGAAGGCCGCCGATTCAGCTGAGAAACTTGACTACCTCATGGATGGACCAATCGACATGATTGTAGGTCCTGAGGTGGCCGGAATCATAGCTCACGAGAATGTTGGTCATCCTAGTGAAGGGGACAGGATTATGGGCAGAGAGGGTGCTCAGGCCGGCGAGAGCTTTTGGCGCGACCTCAAGATTGGCGAGTCTCGTGTTGGTTCAGATTCTGTCAGCGTCAGCGAAGATCCAACAATTCCTTTCACGGGAGGGTTTTACCTATTTGACGACGAAGGAGTGAAAGCACGAAAACGAGTCCTCATCAAGGATGGTATCTTGAATGAGCCCTTACTGAATAGAGAGTTTGGAGTGAAGTTTGGAACTTGTTCAAACGGCTCAGCAAGGTCAAGTGGTTTCGACCGAGAACCCATCATTAGAATGGCGAATACGTACTTTGAGCCAGGTGACTTCGAATTTGAAGAACTTGTAGAGGACGTGAAGATGGGAGTATTCATGCGATCGTTCACGGAATGGAACATAGATGACAGACGCTTCCAGTCTAAGTACACAGGTTCGGAAGCGTATCTTATCAAAGATGGCGAGTTAACTGAAACTATGGTCAGGAGACCTATCTTGGAAACTACAAGCGTCGGGCTCTTGAGTTCAGTGGATGCAGTTTCAAAGAACCTCAGATTCGATTTCCCGGGTACCTGCGGCAAGTCAGATCCGATGCAGGGAGTACCTGTTTACGCCGGAGGCGGAGACGTAAGATTCAGAGGTATTAGACTCGGAGGTGTGGGTTAATGACTGACAGACTCAAGACCTATGTTGATGTGGCTGTGGACTACGCCTCAGGCAAAGCGGAGGCTATCATTGCGAGGTGTACTGTTGCTTCCGGAAGTCAAATCCGATTCTCTGAGAGTGCGATAGATATTAGCAAAAGCTGGGAGAGTCTGAAACTCGAGCTATTCTTCGTACTCCAAGGCTCTCAGATTGGAATCACTCAGAGAGCAATCTCAAACGAAGAGGATGTTCGCAAGACCGTTGATGATACACTGGCATTCAGCAAGCATTTGCCTGATTCCATGTTCTTTGCTGGCCTCGAGACCGAGGTTAGTCAATACGATGAGATTCTAGGATGCTTTGACGCGAAGTATGACGACTTCATAGAAACAGCACCTGGAGTCGTCAACTCAACAATCGATGCAGCTGTATCTGAGGGAGCGAAGCGAGTTGCTGGTGCCCTCAAATTCAGTAAGGAGCAATCATTCTTCCGTTCAAGCTATGGACCAGAAGGATTGTCCAAGCGCACAACATTTGACCTAAATGTCAGAGCATTCCAAGCCGAACTTGACTACTCCGGCCAAGGCCTGGAATGCGGAACGATTCCATCAGATTCTGACAAGGCGATGATTGCGGCCGGAACTCAAGCGGGGCGCTTGTCCAAAATGGCAATTGGAGCTACTCAGGGGGAACCAGGCAAGTATGACTTGGTCATTTCCTCAACTGTGGCTGCAGATGTCATTGGTCAGATACCAGGTTCGGCAAATCCATTCATGGTGTTGATAGGAATGTCACCTCTTGGAGATAGGATGGGCGAACAGATCGGTCCAGAGTTCTTAACCATTAATGATGACCCCCGGTATCTCGGCGGTCTAAACAGTGGCGCCTTCGATTTCGAAGGAACTCCTACGAGGACACTGCCGATTATCGAGAATGGAATTCTCAAGTCGTTTGTCCATAATACAACTACTGGAAAGATGTACGATACGGAGTCAACTGGCAGTTCTGGACTGGCCGAGGTAAGTTCTGGACTATTGCTGCTGCTGTCCGGATCTTCCAACATCGTCTTTGAACCGGGCGACCAAACAATGGATGAACTCCTTGAAACTAGCAAGCCAACAATCTATGTGACCTGCAACTGGTACACTCGTTTCCAGAACTATCAGACTGGCGATTTCTCCACCATACCCAGAGATGCGATGTTCCTCGTGAAGAATGGCGAACTCACCCCAATCAAGAATTTACGAATCAGTGATAACACTCTGCGGATGGTGAAGAACATCTCTGCACTCGGCAAGGAACGCAAGCAGGTATTCTGGTGGGAAGTTCCGGTTCCGACAATCGTTCCAGCGATGAAAATCGATGATTGTCGAATGAGTGCTGCAACATTGTAATCAAGCAATAGAATGACTAATTTCGGGGCTTGAAGAAGAAGCCCCGCTGTTTCTCTCTTCCTCTTGCTACACTTACTCACCATTCAATTGGTTCGAGGTCTCTCCTCTCAATCCGGGTGGCTCGCCGCTCCTTCGCTTGTTCGTACCGTTGAATTTCCTCACTAGTTTCTGTTATAATGGGCGGTACATGGGCGGGTTGTCCAGTTTCGTCCATTGCCACGAATGTTAGAAATGCTCTGCAGGTCTTGCGTTGTTCACCGGTGAGCGGATTCTCCGAAGTGGCTCTAACCTCGATTTCCATCGACGTTCTGCCTACGAAGTTGACCCATGCTTCAAGAATCACAATGTCTCTTTGATGAATGGGACTCAAGAAGCTGAGCGAGTCGATGGAAGCCGTGACTATGTTATTCCTGCAGTGCCGCTTTGCAACTATTCCGCCTAGAGTGTCAATCCAATCAAGAAGCCGTCCTCCGTAGAGAGTGCCCTGATTGTTTACGTCATTTGGAAAGACAGTCTGCGTCATAACCGTCTTAGAATCTGAAACGTTCTTCCCCTGCATAGCAACGAACCTTCTTCGTCTATTGTAAGACCATTTGATAAATACTCGTCGCATTCCAGAATCTAAACAATTCTTCTAGTTTCTTAGAACAAGAGTTGTTATTAGAGAATCCTCCCATCCTCTAGACGAGGAGAGAAAGTTGGGTGGTGAAAATGAATTGCCATCTGTGAACCGTCGGAAGCTTCGCGTTCCCCTTCTCTGGGGGATCTACTCGGTGTTGATAATGGGAGCTTCAGCGTTTTCTTTGTGGCAAGGTGCGACAGTCGGCAGCTCTTCCCTTTCTTTGCTGATGCTTAGTTGCGCATTGGTCACGAGCGTCGCAATAGTGTCTCTAATGGTCTTAATCCCCTGCGCTCTAACTCTATACGACGCCCTACGTCTCGATGAAGACCTCGGGCTAGCAGATTTGAGCGTGTGTACGACTCACAGGGACCGTCAGTCGTTTGACTGTTGTGGAGTATGCGGGAATCCCTTTTGCGTGGAGTGTTTCCGACCTATCCAAAATGGAATCCGGAGGAGCATTGGATATCGTTATGGCTTTACAGGGGTCGTCTGTGTGGTGTGCGCACATCGGCGCCGTTTCGCTGTTGCCATTCCCCTCCTTGTGGGGTTTGCCTTTCTTTTCTTAACAATGGCCTCAGTTGTTTTTTCCTTGCCAATGGCTTCAAGGTCTTTTGGTTTCGTTGTCCTAGCTCTGATTGGGGTTTGCTTGAGTGCAGGTATTGCGTATAATTGGCGCCGCTCGA
>JAUVHR010000318.1 GCA_030593165.1 Candidatus Thorarchaeota archaeon | reverse complement strand
AAACTCGTACTTGAGTCCTTCTTCAGAGAAATAATAGATCAGGTCTACGTTGTCATAGAGATCATGATATACAACCTCTCTGAAACTTCGGACACCACCATGCCACTGTGATGGATCGTCGCCAAAGAAGTAGTTGCTGGTGTGCTCAAGGGGGTTCCTTCCAGTAGGGACTACAGCATTTGCGTCATCGAATCTCAGTGTGATATATGTCGACTCGGGGTCTGAAATGGCATCTGAACTGTGTTGTGCTTCCTTCAGCGGCGGCGTCACCTCATTGCGGGTCTGAGATAAGAGTCTGTAGATCACACCAGTGTCTGTGAACGCTATACTGGGTCCAGACATACCCTCAGCCACTCCACTGTAGAACCTCGCATCGCTGTTCTCAATCTGTCCGACGTTCTCATAGAACTGCATCCGCAATGCGCGTTGAGCGTTCTCTACAATGGCACCACCATCAGACATTTCAAAGTCTGATTTGTCCGGTGAGTCCCCAGAAAGTGTGTAAGTCGAAGGAATGTAGAAACTAGTGTCATCCATAGTAGTAGTGGTTGACAGTAATGTTGCATTCGCTGAAGCAGACATTGACACTAAGAATAGTACAATGGCACCAATTGAAGTTAGAAGAAGTTTGGTTTTTCGATGTTGCATTTTTGAGGTCCCCAGTTGTAGTCTAATGATTTCCAATTATTATATATGAGAATATATGAGGGTATATGATAATATTTTTTTAATTTTTTTATATAAACTAATTTGGGATGTATAGTTGAATGAAGTTGAATTTCCAGAGTTTCATTATTCAAGCTGTGTTGAATATACATGAGCGTGTGTGTGCGGGTGTGTGAAAAAGAAAAAAGAGGAGTGTGCGGGTAATAAGCCCGCTTTGTTATTCTACTTGCGCCTTCGCCTCCATAGTACTAATATGACAGCTATGACCACGACACTCGCTCCTCCACTAATGACAATTATCAGATTGCCATCAGGCATCGTTTGTGACTCTTCTAACTCGTAAGAGAGAGCCTCACCAGCCGCCTTCCGGGCATCAGCTATAGCTATGAGATGTCCAGAAATTTCGTCTTCTTCGATAAACTCTTTGTTTGAATATGAATACCATTTGACACCTATCTATCCCCTTGGTGTTCCTTTGAATTTTTTTTTCTGATGTAGTGTATAACGAGAGCGCTTTGAGAACGCGTTCCTGATCTTTATGTTTGAACTCCATTTTCGTATCCCGACAAGAATTAATATTCAAAGATATTTAAGCAAACTTCACGAATTTTTTTGACAAGATATTTTCGTCCATGTCAACAGAAATTACCAGTAAAAAGTATGGAAAATAGCAAATAGGTCTTCGAAATCCCTATCATTCAGGTGGAAAATGTGAACTGTATAAAACATGGTGCAATTCATTGTAAGTTGTACGATCTTGGACACAGGAGTGATGTACATCCATAAAACGGTAATGGACTGACTCCTTGAAGTCTTTTGTGTGTCAGGTCAACCTCATAGGGTTGTTTCGTTTTATGAGTATATGAGCTCCTCAGGATTTGGTCCATGAGCCGTGTCTTACCTCAAACACTCATTGAGTGAGTGTCCAGACTTGTCCAAAATCTCGTGAGCTGTTGCATACCCGTACTTGATTCGCGGATCCAGCACTCCATATGGCAAGTGAATACACACAAGAAGCAAGTGAGCAAATCGAAAAAGACAAGGGAGATAGAGGCAGAGGGTATGGCCTATATCGTTTGTGAATACTTCAGGCCTCCCAATTCGTTACCTGAGTCCGTTGTTAGGAGAGGTGCAGATGCGAGAGAAGTCATGGAGTGCATAGAGAGCATCACTGAGACCGGATGTAAGGTTGCGAACTACTTGATAAGAAAACTCACGGAAACGAGGGCCTTGTGACATTGAAGCAATGCCCGGAGCAGGTGAAGCGAGCTAGCGACTATGCCCAAGAGGTTCTTAGTTCTAGATTCCGAATCATCAGAGGGGCAAGGAACCCCAAGACATTTTGGGGGAAGTAGAGGAGCCCTTAAGACTCATTCCATGCTCTTTACTCTCTATCAAGGCTGGAGAACAGTTCAGTTATAGAAAAAGAAGAGTTTCGGGCCCTAGGGCCCAAGTCCCGTGGATTTACCCGTACTTGATTCGCGGATCCAGCACTCCATATAGGAGGTCTGCTACGAAATTAGCCAAGATGGCAGTTATAGCAATTATCATGAAGATAGCTTGAACCACGGGATAATCAAGGATGATCAGACTAGTGAAGATATACCGTCCTAATCCGTACCAGTTGAACACTGTTTCCGTTAACGTTGCTCCATTGATTAGGAAGCCAAAGGTCATTGCGATTATTGTCACCATTGGTAACATAGCATTCTTCAGTCCATGCTTGTACAGCACTTGGTTCTCATCCAACCCCTTTGCTCGGGCAGTAAGGATGTAGTCTTCTGTCATAACATCAATCAAGTTATTGCGCATATAGAGGAAGTATCCGCCATAGCTGCCAACACCGAGGGTGAGCATGGGCAGCGTCAGATGATGGAGAATATCACCTGCGACTATCAGCCCACCGAGTGGATTTTCTTTTGCTGAAATCCAAACTGAGTAGCTTACCGTACCGCCCAACGGAAACGAAATCAGGCCGTCTGTCATTGCCGGAACGTAGAAAGCAAACGTCATCAACAGCATCATACCTAGCCAGAAGATAGGTAATGAGTAGATGAACAAAGCTACTGTCACTGCTCCAACGTCTCTTCTTGATCCAGGGTCAGCTGCAACTTTGACTCCAGTCCAGATTCCAAGGATAATGGAAACAATGGACGAAGTGCCCATCAATAGAAGGGTGTTCGGCAGACGAGCCATAAGCTCATCCATTACAGGCGTTTGACTGACAAATGAGATGCCAAAGTTACCTGTGAACATGTTGACTATGTATCTCCAGAACATGTAGATCCAGTCAAAGATGTCAGGGTCAGGAACCAAACCAAAACGCTCGTAAAGCTGCTGTAGTACCTCCCGAGTCAGATTCTGACGAAGAGCAGTATCAATCATGAGGTCAACCGGACTGACGCCGAAGAGGATTGTTGGAAGTCTGAAGAGGAAGAAGTTGAAACATACTACTGCAACTACTAGCAAGAACATGTAGATGCTTCTTCTGAGCACATATTCACGCAATCCCATTTTTTCTAGGCTCCTTATTCCTATATTTGCAAGTACCTAGTATCACTAAGTACTAGCATAAGACATGGATGATTTGCCTACTTAATAAGAGTACCGTTCAAGGAGACTGGTAGAGATTCGACAACGGGAGTACAAAAGAATAGGAAAAAGAAGGAGAGAGGCCCTGTGTGGGCCTCAAGAGCCAGAAGAGGGATTACCTCTCTCTGAGTCGTGGGTTGAGAACCTGATCTAAGGTATGCCCTACAAAAGTGAATGATAATGATAAGACAGTGATCATCATTCCTGGGAAGACAACAACCCACCAAGCACCCTGGAGAAAGCCACCAGTACCCTGAGCATCAGCAAGCATCCTACCCCAACTTGGTTCACTTGGGTCCGTCAGACCAAGGAATGCAAGACCGGACTCGGACAAAATAGCTCCCACAACACCCAGAGTGATGTTAGCGAACAGAATGGGAGTCACGTTTGGCAATATGTGCCTGAAGATGATGTAAGTGTCAGAAGCACCAATCGCCCTTGCGGACTCGACATATGCCTTGTTCTTCTCAGCCATCACTTGAGACCGTATGAGCCGCGATGTCCCCGTCCACCCTAATATCGAGATGACCAAAATGATGTTCTCGACAGTGGGTCCAAGGAACGCGGCCATTACCATCATTAGCGGCAATCCCGGTATAACAAGCAGGAAGTCCACAATACGCATCAGAATCTCATCAGTCTTGCCACCAAAGTAGCCCGCTGTTAGACCGACAATTACGCCAACTGCAGTTGCTATAGCAGTAGCAAGAATACCGATGAGGAGAGATATTCTTGACCCGTAAATCAGTTGACTCCAGGCGTCTGCACCTTTGTCTGTTGTTCCGAGCAAACCAAAGTACTCACCATAAGCAACCAAGCTTATCTCTCTAATTGATGCAGTGACTGAACCTGTGTACTCAAGTTCGGGTTGTGCGCCAACATAGTTATGGAAGATTCTTGTTGGAGCAAGGCCAACAGCCACTGTGAGAACATCGAGTGGGTCGGGCTGCTCATCAGTTTCTGGATCAATGACCATCCCACTGAAGCCTGCAACAATATCAATCCAGCTGAGATCTATTGGTCTATCCTGATAGAAATCAAAATAGGGCGGGAAGGATTTGTAGACCATCTGCCAGTTGCCACTTGAGTCGATGAGCCAGACATAGACTTTGAACATCAGGCCACCTGCCAGGTCAGAAAAGTTCCCTGTCGTAGTAACAGAGAAGTCTATAGTCATATTTACGTCGTTGGGAAGGTTCTCGTAATTCCATTCCAT
>JAUVHR010000275.1 GCA_030593165.1 Candidatus Thorarchaeota archaeon | reverse complement strand
GGCTAAGAGAGTATTCACAGCCAGTTTCTTAGAGGCGTGGAAGTGTAGGCGATGACGGAGATGAATGCAAAAGGGACATACCTCTCATGTATTGGTGAGTACCATTTTCACTTTTCAGACATTTTTGTAGACACCATTTGTTTCGTCAAATATTCTTAGGGTCAATCCTCTGTAGACCTTCGATTCTATCGTAGACTCTGTCAGTGGAGATGATAGTGTTGTCAGGATTTTCAGTACTTAGTGCAACAGCAGCGTATATGGCATCAAAGATTGAAGCTAGTTGATAGTTGTCCATAAGGAAGAGCGCACCAAGCTGATGATCAATAGTCGAAGGTATAATCGAGAGATTCCGAAAAGTGATCATATGACTTACAACATCGCGGACAGATGAGATTCCTGTTATGCTTCGAAGTACGTAATACAGTTCAATTGAGAACACGCTTGGGATAACTACTTGACCCAGTTCACCCTGCTCTATCTTTGAGAAAAGAACTCCTGCAACTTGCTTCAGATGGTCATCACTCTTGTAGAATGCCAAGACCATATCATTCTCAATCAGCATTCTGGCCCTTTCTCCTCCATCGTTCTGATATATCTGCAGCAGCAGCTAGATCTGCTTGAATCAAGAGTTCGCTTATAGGACCTTGGACATCGAGTTCTGGTTTCTCATCTGGAATAGGGAAGAGAATGTGATAATCCCCCAGTGTGAGAAGAAGAAATGACTCTCCTTTTACTCCGGTTTTCTTTGGGATTCTGATCCGTCGTTGTGCATCCATTCGTACTCTTACTATCATCTATAGGCCTCACATAATTGTTAGTGCGAAGGAATATAAAACTGTGGATAAAAAATGGGTATTGTGGATAAGCTTCACAAAACATATCCACCACGACTGAAGATGAAGTTTGTATTCTACAATTTGTTGATGGCCACAGCGTTGAGATGACAAGAGTAGGGGTCCACTAGACGAGACACCATCAATCGTCGGAATTATGCAACACAGCAATTCCTATTGGAACGCTGATGTCTATTATAAAACAAAGCGGATGTAACAGCTGGGGAAATCTTGGACAAAGGTGGACATTTTTTGATTGGAGTTTAAATACTCAGGCAAGGGAACAGTAGTCTGAGGTTGACAAGACACAGAACATGACCTCAAGGAGTAGTTCCCAGTGCCGTTACTTGGGAGGACAGCACTCCTGTGTCCAAGATGGTCCAACTAAAAATGAACGGTTTCAGGCCCTGCAATCGGAGGCCTCCTCTGGGACTTCATGAACCAGAGGCACCGTTCATCTTTGTAGGTATTGCTGAGCTGCTTCTTATCCCTGCGAACTATGTTGGCATGAAGCGGTACGAAAGGATGCTAGAGGAGCGAAGTGATGCTGTTTCTGAAGCGACATGACCATACACAAGAATTATAGCGAAGCTTCCGAGGCACTGCCCCTGTAACACCCAACGAGGTACAACTGATGACTGTAAAGGTAGGAATCAACGGCTTTGGAAGAATTGGTCGCGGCTTCATGCGCGCCGCACTGGCCAAAAAGGAGTACGAAGTTGTAGCGATGAATGACCTGACTGATGAGAAGACTCTGGCTCATTTGATGCGATATGACACCGTGATGGGTCGATTCGATGGAACGGTGGAGTATGACAAGGGTACAATCACAATCAATGGAAAGAAGATCAAAGTCCTCTCCCAACGGGACCCATCGAAGCTCCCGTGGAAAGATCTCGGAGTGGATATTGTAATTGAATCAACAGGTTTCTTCAGGACGCGTGAGGCGGCCGATATGCACATCACAGCCGGTGCAAAAAAGGTTCTTCTCAGCGCACCAGGGAAAGGAGGAGAGATATTCACGGTGGTACTTGGAGTGAATGAAGGTGAATATGATCCATCGACTCACCATGTTATCTCCAATGCTTCATGTACTACGAACTGTCTTGCTCCGATGGTCAAGGTCCTTGACGAGTCATTTGGAATGCAGAGCGGACTGATGACCACGATTCATGCAGTGACAAATGATCAGGTAATGCTAGATGGCCCCCACAAAGACCTTCGCAGAGCACGTGCTGCATGCTGGAACATCGTGCCAACCACCACAGGAGCTGCAAAGGCTATCGCCTTAGTCTATCCTCAAGCATCTGGAAAGCTCACTGGAATGGCAATCCGAGTTCCGGTAATGGATGCATCATTGGTCGATCTCAATGTTGTATTAGACAAAGTTGCTGCAGTTGACGAGATCAACTTGGCATTCAAGGATGCCTCCGAAGGAGAACTCCGTGGAATCCTAGGATACAGTGACGAACCACTGGTTTCTTCAGACTACATTGGGGACACCCACAGCTGTACTTTTGATGCCCTATCGACCTATACGGTTAACAATATGGTCAAGATAATGGGCTGGTATGACAATGAGGCCGGGTACTCGCATAGGATGGCGGACCTAGCAGCATTGGTCGCCAAGAAGATGTAGAATGAGCCATCCGCGGGGCTCGCTTCCTTCTTTTTCAAATTGTAAGTGTATAGCCAGTGCTGATTCCATGTAGACAAGAAGACTTTTCTCCAACAAGCGGCTCTCGAGTTCTAGGTGGATTATTTGAAAGCTATCATCAATGCCACGATACTCTGTCCAGTGCAGGGTCTCATCGAAAGCGGCACGATTGTCTTCGATGAGAGTGGAATAAAGGAAGTCGGGAAGTCTGTGAAAGTGCCCGACGAGGCCGAAGTGATAGACGCAGATGGCAAGTATGTTGTTCCTGGTTTCATAGATGCTCACGCACATCACGGACTGTTCGATGGAAGTATAGGTTGGGCAGGAAGTGATGGAAATGAGATGACTGAGGCAACCACACCCATCATGCGCGGAATCGATGGATTCAACCCACATGAGCCCTCTTTGAAGGAGATTGTGCAGGGGGGTGTCACCTCCGTGAACACCGGACCAGGTTCAGGTAACGTGATTGGAGGAGAAGCATTTGTATTCAAGCCAACGCGAGCAAGCGTCGCTGATGAGATGGTTGTCTTATCACCATCGGGTTTGAAGGTTGCATTGGGTGAGAATCCAAAACGAATCCATGGTGCAGACAACAAGCGAATGCCAATGACTAGAATGGGAGTTGCGGCCCTTCTGAGAAAGACATTCACTGAAGGTCAGGACTACTTGGACGAATGGGCAGCATTCGGAGCAAAGGCAAGGGATGCAAAGGAAAAGGACGAAGTCGTACCAAAGGCGCCGAAGCGAGACCTCGGGATGGAGACCATAGCCAAGGTTCTGAAGAGAGAGATTCCACTTCATGCGCACTCTCATCGAGCGGATGACATTGTAACAATCGTAAGAATCGCAGAGGAGTTCAATATCCGAATCGTCATCATCCATTGTACTGAAGGCCACAAGATTGCAGAGTTCTTGGCACAGAGGGAAATCGCAGCTGTTGTAGGGCCCACTCTGCTATGGGTTGGCAAAGCTGAAACTCGGGAGAGGGGTTTCGAGACCGCCGTTAAGCTTGTGAAGGCAGGTGTCAAAGTGGCGCTCCAGACTGACTCACTCACACCCATGAACTTCTTCCCACTCTTACCTATGTACGTAATCAAGCATGGGCTGACAAGAGAAGAAGCACTGGAGTGTGTTACAATCAACTCAGCCGAGATTCTGGGCATGGGCGACAGAATCGGGTCTCTAGAGCAAGGCAAGGATGCAGACATTGTGATCTGGTCAGGCCACCCATTCGAGTTCTATTCGAAACCTGAAAGAGTCTTCATCAATGGCAGCGAGATTACATTAGAGTAGTTTCAGGAGGAGGGAGGTCCTTCGATTCCTCCTCCTTCCCCCAATTTCCTTTTACAGTCCGAAGCAAGCTGGCAATCAGAACAAGAGCAAGGACATTGAATACTATGTTGAGCCAAGATATTGGTTGAACTGCACGAAAGATGAACTGTGCAAAGACTCCTCCAACAATAGGACCCACCGCTCCTCCGAAATTATGAGCGCCACTGACAAGCGCCATGGCCTTCCCACGTTCATTCTCATCCGAGAGATGTGCTCCAAGAGCAAATGCAGCAGTTGACGATAGAGCGTATATTGGAAGCGCCCACAGCAAAGCGGCAAGAATTGGGTCACGGACCAAAGCAAAACCCAGCCCGAATAGCGCATATGCCACAAAGGCAACTATCAGTATCTTCACTGGCCCCCGCCTATCAACAAGTGTTCCTATGTAAGGAGTAATCAGGACGGCTAGTGCTGTGGCGGCCGAGTTTGCCAGACCTACAAGGATTGGTGCACCATGAAGCTCATCGATGATCATAATTGCAAACAAGAAAGCAATCGCATTCATTCCTATCTGACTTGATGCCACCGCTGCCGTCAATCTGGTCATTCCAGGCTTTCTGATCAGGTGTCTGAATCCACGAGTGGCTTCTTCTCCGCGCTCCTCGAATGGAACTTCAGAAACGAAGACAAAACACACAACTGTTGCCACAAGACAAAGGAGTGCAGCAATTCTATAGAGCATAAACATCCCAATGATTTCGTATGCCCATCCACTTACTAGTCCCCCAATAAGCCAACCCACCGATTGGAAGGCCAATAGATAGCCCAACCGTTCTCCTTTCTTTTCAGTTCCGATGGTGAGTTGTGCCTGAGCCATCGGCAAGGCGGCCGAGTAGAAAAACGCCCCAATGATTGCAATAATGAAGTACTGAAGGGCGTTCTGCGTGAAAGAATAGGCCAAGAATGTTAAACCGTAACCCACGAAGCCAATGAGCATGAATGGTTTGCGTTTCTTGAACCTGTCTGACAGTGAACCCCACAGATTCACAGAACCCATAACAATGAATGCAGGAACAGACCAGACCATGACCAACGTGATGAAGTCAACAGCACCAAGATCGTGCTTGACGAAATACGTCGCAAACAGCCAGCTTATCGCAAGCCCCACTGCCTGGAGCATGTAACTGACGTAAACAACTATTGCTGCGCGGTCATGTGTAGCCATCGAAAAGGGGAACCTCCAATGGGGCAAGATTATCGCATTATTAACCGTAGC
>JAUVHR010000330.1 GCA_030593165.1 Candidatus Thorarchaeota archaeon | reverse complement strand
GTCCTGGGTCGCAGCAAGTAGACCAAGTGCCCTATTGTGAACAACCTTGATGTTCTTCTCTTTTGCCCATTGAGCTAGTCCAGAAACAAGGGGTCCAAGTGCGGTCCGAGTAGCTTCTACCGTTCCAACAGCTTTCCCAAGTAACTCAAGAGCTTGGTCCTTCCTCATACCTGCCTCAGCCACACGGAGCCAGACTAGAGCGTGAATCATGTAAAGCGAGTCTAACATCAATGTGGGGGACTTTGGATTATCTTGGACCTTTCGGATTAGCATTTCTTTTCTATCCTCAAATACATCCTTGAAGAAACCAAATGCCTTCTTATCGTTTCCCTTGTCCAGTTCAATGATGCCTCTCTGCAGTTTTTCATCGGTACCTTCTGACATGACTCTACACCTATTCCTTAGAGAACTTCCAAGTGCGCGATTATTGACAGTACTATTATGGGTTTCTAGTTGATTCAAAAGACGATGTATTACGAGGTAGGCGAGCCTAGTAGTCCGGTACATCTCTCGCAACTTTATTATGTAGCTACTGACCGCGATTTGCTGTGAAAGTGATACGGAGGCGACCTCTTGACTCGTTCGACATTTACGTTTAAGGAACTCAAGCGAACCAACCACAGAGAAATCAAGCAACTGCAGGATCAGAAGTTCAGAGCCTTCATCCGGTATCAGGTGTGGCCTAACCATCCGTACTATCGTCGACTATTCAAGAAATTGAACATCGACCCATTCAATATTACCTGTATTGAAGACTGGGCAAAGCACAATATCCCGCTTGTTCGCAAGGTCGACTACAAAGACCATCTTACTGAGTTCGTCTTGAATCCATCAGAAGTTGATGGGCAACCAAGAGAGCCCGCAAAGATAGTCAGGAATCTCATGGCATACGCAAAGGAGGCTGGCCACAAGAAGCAAGCCGCCTTCATTCGTAACAATGGTGCCCGTGTTAAACTCAAGATTGGCGCTGGAGCGGCAATGGAACGGCTGAAAGAGCACATGACATACCAGTATTCTCCGCTTCAGTTCTGGCTTAGTTCTGGAAGAGCGTCTGGTCTTCCTTCACCTGTATTCCTCACGCGCTATGATAATGACCTGCTGTTCAAGAACTGTGTGAAAGTTGGTCAGATGGCTGTTGATCCGTGGGTGGACAGCGGCTTTGAGCTCTCAAGTATGAACCTGTTTCCATACGCGCCTCACCTTGGTTGGCATGCTGTTAATCTTGGACTGAAACAGATGTCGAAGTTCTACGTGGCAACTAGTGCGGGGGGTGCCATCCCGAGTGAGAAGCTCATTGACATAGCTGGAGCCTTCAAGGTCAATGGCTTTGCCGGCATGCCGAGCTATTTGCGCAACAGGTTCTTCAAGGCAATGGCCAAATCTGAATACAAAGCTCCAGAGAAGGTAGTTCTAGTCCTTGCCGGAGAGAAGATTTACGACCCTGTCGTCGATGATATGATTGGGATACTGACCGAAAAGGGCGCGAAGGAAGTACGAATCGTTGGCGGCTATGCATCATCTGAGAGCAAGATATCATTCGCTGTGCAATGCGGCCATCATGGGCCCTATCATAATGTATCACCTCTGATGCTGGCGTTTGAGCTCGTGAAACTGAATGATGATGGAACCTACGAATTCGTAGGAGAAGATGAATCGGGTCATGTAACGCTTTTCCATCTAGATGGAACTGGGACCGTAGTTGAAGGATTCCTTCTAGGCGATGTCGCATCCAAGCAGGAACGTGGCAGGTGTCCTCACTGCGGAATGGACGGGCCGTTCTTCTGGGACGTTGGGCGAACTAATGACGCCGAAGCTCAAATGCAAGTAATGGGGCTCGCAGAGAAGAAGATCAAGGGCGCCACGGTCAACCTGACTGCACTTCGTAGTGATTTACTCTCAATCCCACAATTGGAGGAAGTGCAGATTGAAGTTGCAAAGGAAGACATGCAGGACCCCTATAGCATGGACACTCTAAACCTCTACGTAGCACCTAGAGGATCTCCGGAGGGCAACTTCGACGCTTTAATCCTAGAAGTCAAGCGTGTGACGAAGATCAGTACAGAGGTCACTCCAAAAGTGTTCATCCTCTCATTTGAGGAGCTTCTGGAGAAAGCTGGTGGCATGAAATTCATGGAGGTCGTTGATGCACGACCTAAGCCTGCATAAACGACTCAGGAGTCTGCGAACGAAGCGAGTCAGAAAAATAATGTGTACGGGGCCTGCTGGCCCCAGTACATCTTGTTCTACTTGACCAAGTTGGTGTGCTCTACCTGAACCTTGACTTGATGTTAGGCTGGTTGAGGTAGATGACAATGATCAATGGAATTATCAATCCGATTATGTCCATTTGGATGATATACAGAATGATGTTCAGGATGTTGATAACCATAGCCCAGGTCCACGCCCAGGACTTCATTCCCCATAGTCCATAGCCAACAAACAATTCGATTATTCCAATGACCAGCATGACTACAAAGATTATCCCGAGTATGGGAAACACGAGGATGATAATCATTCCTAACATCCCGCCTAGCAACATCAAGATTCCGCCAAGAATCTGCAGAATAGCTAGAATGGTCACTCCAAGGGGTCTTTCGTCCCCGGCACCGTACCCTGCTCCAGGGTCTGCTACTGGTATTTCAGCCAATTCTTTTCCTCCGTTTTCAACACGAATGTGTTCACGTCTGCCTGAAATTCATCCTTAATAATTCATTCGAGTAATTACCATCTCTTGGCGCCATGAGGTCTAGGAAAAGAAGGACGAGGTAGATGTGACTACCTCAGATCATGCTTCTTAGCGAATTCCTTGAGAACGTCCACTAGGTTGGGTCTCCCAATCTCCTGAAGGTCGTACTTGACTCGCATGCTGGGCTTGTTGATCTTAATCAGTCTACCTAAGTCAATTGGTGTGCCAATGATGATGGCATCGACATCTGAGTTGTTGATGGTCTTCTGAAGCTCGTCCATCTGGACCTTGCCGTATCCCATTGCAGGAAGTACATCTTCAAGGTGTGAGTACTTCTCGAAAGTTGTCAGGATGCTTCCCACTGCAAACGGTCGTGGGTCTACAATGATTGCACCTGCCTTCTGCGCGGCTATGAAACCTGCTCCGTAAGGCATATCCCCGTGAGTTACAGTTGGACCGTCCTCAACAACAATTACCCTCTTCCCGCGAATCTTATCCATATCCTCAACTGTGAGTGGTGATGCGGCATCGATTATTACAGCATCGGGGTTGACTGCCCGGATGTTCTGCCTGACTTCTTCGATATCAGCATAGTCCGCTGTCGCCACCTTGTTTATGACTACTACATCAGCCAATCTGAGGTTGGTCTCACCTGGATAGTAGGAGATTTCATGACCTGGTCTATGCGGATCAACTATTGTGATAAGAAGGTCCGGCTTATAGAATGAAAAGTCATTGTTGCCACCATCCCATGTGATAACATCAGCCTCCTGTTCGGCCTGCCTGAGAATCTTCTCGTAGTCCACCCCGGCGTATAGGATGACGCCCATGCTAATCATTGGCTCGTACTCTTCGCGCTCTTCAATTGTACACCTGTACTTGTCCAAGTCTTCCAATGTTTCATATCGCTGGACTATTTGGGAAGTCAGGTCGGGGTCGTAGGGCATTGGGTGCCTGATGTTGACTGGCTTGAGACCCATGCCAATGAGTATCTCGTTTACACGTCGGGATGTCTGGCTCTTGCCGCACCCCGTCCTCACTGCGCATACAGCAACAACTGGTTTGGTGCTTTCGACCATGGTGTTCTTTGGACCCATTAGCCTAATGTCCGGTCCCAGTTGATTCACCCACGCTATTTTGTGACCAACCGTATCATACGGCAGATCAGAATAAGCGAGAATGCACTGTTCAACGTCAAACTTCTCAATCAATTCGGGGAGCATCTCCTCAGGATAGATTTTGATACCATCCGGATACAGCTCTCCTGAAAGCTCCGGGGGGTACATCCTATCACCGATACCAGGTATCTGTTCGGCAGTGAACGCTACGAATTCGTAGTCTTCGTTGTTTCTGAAGAAGACATTGAAGTTGTGGAAGTCGCGTCCTGCTGCTCCCATGATTATGAGTCTTTTTCTAGCCATTGCGAAAACCGCCCTAAGTTCAATAGCCAATACTGGTTCGAGGTCGCTCGGAGCTCGT
>JAUVHR010000359.1 GCA_030593165.1 Candidatus Thorarchaeota archaeon | reverse complement strand
ACGCAGGTTCGCCCAGTAGACTTTGCCCACTGTGGCTTTTGTAATCCCCCCAATGATGTTTGTGAGTGTGGTCTTGCCCGATCCGCTTGGACCGACGACACACATGATTTTTCCCTCGAGTATCTGAAGGGATACTCCACTGAGGGCTACAGTTTCGATCTCGTGGGTTCTGTATATCTTGTACACATCTTGCACATCGACGACCACATCTTCGGGGTAGTCGCCGTAGAGATCAAGCGAATCTTCTACAACCATTGGAGGCACGCGGTGAACCCCCTTTCGGCAATTGATAAGGTTATTGGGCTGGGCAAAGCGTCTCAATGTGTTTCAATGAAACAACACGACGAACACTGAAATGGATTTGATTCAACGGTGCAATGGAGGTCTCTGATGGATATTCATTCAGTGGGGAAAAGAGGAACAGTCTTTGAGTTTGATGACCCGTACAGAACGAATGTATACGTGATTAACGGGGACAAACACGTCTTTGTCTGTGACACGTTCTGCGGTTCTGATTCAATGGAGATTATCAAAGAGCACTTGAAGAAGATAGAAGCCGACAGGAAACCAATAGTGATTTTCAATTCACATAGTCACTATGACCACGTTTGGGGGAACGGCAGTCTTGATGCCATCATGGTGATAGCACATATTGAGTGCCGACGCCTGTTAGAGAGTGAAGGAAGGGATGCTCTTGACAAATATGACGAGCACAGGAGAGGCGAGGTCGTTTCCAGAATGCCTGACGTTGTGTTTGAGAAGCGTGTCACCTTCGCTGAAGAGGGAGTTGAATTATTCCATACACCTGGTCACACTGTAGACTCAGCCTCATGCATGGATACACATGACAAGATACTATTTGTTGGAGATAACATCGAGACCCCAATACCATACCTGAATGAACCGGACTTGGCTCCATACATCTCCACACTTGAATCGTACCTTGATCTGGAGTGGAAGTATGTTGTTCCGGGACATGATTTGGTGCAGACCGATGATGCGCTAATCAGGGAGAACATCGAGTACCTGAGAGGTGTCGAATCATGGTGCCTAGATCTCTCAGATCTAGAAACAGGGATTGCAGGTCGACATATAATGAACCTTGCGGCGATTGCTGAGAAGTTGGAGAACGGGCTGGTAACTGAAATCGTCACAGAGCATTACAGGCAAGCTGCCGCGTTCCTTGAATCTAGAGAGAGGACTCCAACTGCTAATCAAATTCTTGCGAAGCTGGCTGTGATTGCAGACCGGAGCTAGTAACGAGTCCAGTTTAGCTCACGGTCTGGTGTGTCTAAGCGGCTAGAGGTTCCTGAGCGCCTCAGCAGGGTTTACTGATCCTGCACGGACCGCGGGTAGGTAGGTGCTGAGGATCATCACAATGCTCTCCAATAAGAGAATGATAAGCATCATTGTGAAGGGCAGAGAGAAGACCTCTGCAAGAACCGGCGAGAACGGTGATATACCAAAGGTGAGAATACTCATCGAATAGCCAAAGATCACACCCAAGATGATACTAATACCAAAGGCTGCAATCACGGTTCCTGCGAACTCCCCGAAGACCATTGAAACGACCTGTCTGCGCGTACCTCCAATTGCCCTGAAGACTGCATATTCGGAATTACGTTCCAGAACAGCTGAGCCAAGGAATAGAGCAATCGCGGCTAGGCCCATGATGATACATAGTATGAAAGAAATCATGGTGAGGCCTTGTATACCGGACAGGAAGAGCTGAATGGTATATGACTGCGTGGATATATCGAAGGTCTCGACAGTAAAGACGTAGACGTGCCGTTCGCTCTCAAGTTCCTCAACCACGGATGTCATGTCAGCGAAGTGGACTGTTTTAACAAGGAATAGGTCTGCGGTCTGAATGGCCGAGAATTCGGCGAGGAAATCAAGGTTGACTAGAGCGAATCCACCTTGGCTTACTTGGAAACCGAACTGAGCGGCAAATGAAGCACTTGCCAGGTCCTGAGTGGATGCCACACCAAATCCAGGTGCACTCTTCATGATGCCAACTACTTCAAAGAGACCAAACCCTGATCCATTTTTGGTTCCATAGTGAGCATTGATCTGATCCCCCATGGTCCGGTTCCAAAGATTCGCGTAGTATTGACTGATGACAATTCCGTTGGTCACGTTGCTCAATGCAGCAAGAACAGATTCGGGAGTTCCACTAACAAAGCTATCTGCAGAGAAATGTCCGATTTGCAGATACTCCAGAGGTTCTACGCCTTCAAAGAAGAACAGGTTTGTCCCCACTTGCGCCCACGTTTCTACTATAGGAGTAGAGTTCAACACGCCGGGGTAGGAGAGCAGCGAACTGTTGTAGGCTAAAGGCTTTGCATCAACCTCCACTCTCATGTCTGCGCCAATTGCGTATTGCAATTCGTTGTCTAATGTTGCCTCAAAACTGGATGTTTGAATCAGCATCATGGTAGTGGTTGTAAGTGTCAAGGTCAGAATTACAAGAAGTGGGATGAACTGACCTTTTCTCTTCCTCAAGCTTTGGCTCATATAGAGACTCTTCTCACCCAAGAGGAAACTCGTTCCTCCTGACAGTTTGGCCGTAACAAGACGCATTGTCATTGAACCGAGGTAGGCTGCGATGAATAGAAGCAATGTTGCAATCAGCACCCCTACAACAGCATTAGAGCCAGTCGGCGACAATACGAATGGCATCGCAAGAAGGACTGATAGAACCACACCAAGACCAATGGTGTAACGCCAGATGCTTGCCTGCTCTGTACCCTCACTGCCAACCTCGGTCATCGGTTGACCCACCTCCGATACATCAATTCTCCTTGCTACATGAAGAAGATACGATGCAGGTAGGTACATAGCAATTGCAGCGGCTATTACTAATGCAAGCGGCGGCAGGGAAAGATGTGTTAGAAATACCGCATAAAGAATGGGATCGAATTGGAAGAGTCCGATTGTTGACCCTATCAATGGTGCCATGGCGAATGAGAGTCCCATACCAAATACAAATCCAATAAAACTTAGAATCAACGATTCCCACATGAAAGTGGCAAAGACCTGATTGAACGACGCACCTTTAGACCTAAGAGCACTAATCTCGCCTTTCCTTCGAGAAACGGAGGTCTCGGAAGTGAAGATGGTAAGCATAAGGCTCATTATCAAGACTGGAAAGACTATCACTGTAAGGACTTGGCTGCTCAGATAGGTCTGCACATATGCATCAAGCCTCCAAATCTCGTCCAGGCCGTTGACTAAGAAGTGTGAGAATTGCTCCTCAATCTGGGTCTTGAACGTGAGGAGGTTCTGACCAATGTACTGGGGACCTGCAGCAATCAAAGTTCCTTGTGAT
>JAUVHR010000094.1 GCA_030593165.1 Candidatus Thorarchaeota archaeon | reverse complement strand
GAGATTTCTCAATGACTACAGACAGAGCCCCTGCTGATTGTAGACTCATCAGAGTCTGCAAGGTGGTGACACCGGGCAGGGGAGGGGCGGAACACAGGAGTTTCTTGCAGTTGAAGTTCACTCTCAATATATCTAAGAAACGGGTTATGTGGGAGATCCTCAAATACTGAGGAGACCCTCTGCGAACCCATTGACCTCTAAATGAAGCGGCATTTGATAATCGTGGTTCATTGAATTCTAAAAATTAGCCACAGCTTCTGAAAGCGAGTTCTTATGATTTCTCGAATTCTATCTAGACGGGATTATCTAAAATACAAATTTCAGCTATACTTTGCACCCAACAAGCACGTCGATATCATGAGTTCTTACTTAGGTACGGCTTCATTCAACACCTGTTGGATATACTTGCTCTATTCGGAGGCAAGTCAGTGCAGATTAGGAAGAGACCAATAACTCGATTAATTCTCATCGTCATAGTCTATTCTCTTCTCAATATTCCCACAGGATTTTACAACACATCTTCGATCTGCCAAGATTCGGAAAGACATGAAGTGATACCAGAAATAGATGTGGCTCTAGCACATGAAACTACAAAAACAGGAATTCTTAATCCTGTTCAGATTAATCATGTTGGATCATCATCTTGGTCTACACAAGAATATTCAATTCACACGGACTCTGACCCTCAACCATCAACGGAGGTCTTTGTTGCCTCCGGTGCAAGGAATAATCACTATTCTGCTGACTGTTCAGGTGGCGATTTCTTAGTCGGAACTGGAGGTACAACTGACTTTGGTTCGCCTGCTGGCACGATATCTTGGTGGGCTAAGTGGGATACTAATGCTCCCCATGGTCGATTCTGGGGTCAGGACGACGATATGGAAATGAGATGGCTCAACAATCGATTTACATTGGATTGGGGTTCTGATAATACTCTTGTTGGAGCAAAGTCCACTTGGCTAGAGAATCATTGGTACTTCTTCGCAATCACATGGAACCAGAGTTCAAATACGTTGTCAATTTTCTGGGGAGATCAGTCAACTGAGCCTAGCCTTGATGTCACAACCACAGCTTGGACAGGAGCAGTCAACGGGCTTCTAACTCAAAACAAGATAATGAACTCGGAAACGAAGTCAGCTAACGTCGATGGTCACGTTGATGAATTCAGATATTACGATATTGAAAGAAGCTTGGAGGAAATTTCTAGCGATTACCAAGAGGTAGTGAGTGGAGATCAGAACGGATTAAACCATTACTACAGATTCGAAGACGATCTCTCTGACAGTTCAGGAGTTAGTAATCTGATCTCGACTGGACCCTACGAATTCAGTCACGATGTTTCCAAACATCCAGAAGGTTGGAAGGCAGAACAGGTAGAGGTCAGCATCGAAAATCTAAGAGAATTATACGGATTAAATGGAACATTTGATGATGGTCTACCTGGAACGAATGAAGACTGGAGTGGCGATGGGGTGTATTATCCCTACGGTTGGCGTGCTCAAAGAGAGGTCTTGGATTTTCGTGGGAGACAAAGGGCCGCCTATGTTTCCGATCAAAATGGATATGTCATACTTGAGAATGAAGGATATCTGATTAGTACTACCTATTATCACTACAATGGAACACGAATATTCTGGTATCAGACTGTGAACAATACCGATCTGACAGAGGAATTCGATTTCAGTATGGATTACCTTTACCAGAATGGTCCAATAGGGTCCAATTTCGAGGGCAATTTTGAGCTAGCGTTCGAAGTTCTTGATGGTTCGGAATTGCTCTGGAACATAACAGTAGACCTCACGAATTCATCTCAGCGACAGACATGGTTCAACATGCAGCACCTTTCAATTTCTATTCCTGGTGCACCAGATGAGTTCCAAATTCGAGTTGTTCTGAAGGTCGAATCTCAAACCTCATCAGTCGCTATTTCGGAAACAGATAGTGATCTGGACGGAGATTCAACAAACGGAATGTCGATCAAAGTTCATTTAGACAATGTCCTGCTTGTTGGATCTCAATCTCCAAGCTGTGAAAGTGTTGACCTAGTTGCTACAACTGATGAAAGCGGAGTTGCTAGTATTGAAGGATCTTTGGGAGCCGGCTCTGTTCTACTTAATCACTCGTATTGGCAGGATGTTTCTATACAAATAACAATCTCAAGCAATTCTTCAATCATGTTCGATTTGTCAGCGAAAGTAAGTCGAATGATTCGATTCCTAAATTCGTCTTATACCAACAATCCAATTAGCCAAGGTGTAGCATATTCGGCAAGTAACGGCACAAACGTAAACCTCACACTCTATACCTACCTAGAGTCATACCCTGAAGCTAGCGAGGTCGGTTATGTTGTCTACCACCCGCATGATTGGCAGAATGCATCTATAGAAGACCCATTTGGCACCAATATGACAGACCAAGCAATTATCTCATTAGACTATGTTGAGATTCCAACTGCATCATCAGTGGGATGGTGGATTGTTAGACTGAGCCAGCCAAACTATGCCGAGAGAACATCTACCGAGGTGTATGATGAAATAAGTGGAAAATGGGAAGCAGCGGACATCTTTGGCGTCGGCGACCGAATCAGATGTCAAATATCAATAGGGACTAGTACTGAAGCCCCCACTGAAATACTGAATCTACAAGTAGACTGGTTTAATCCTATTGAAGAACTCTGGACAAGTGAATTGAAAGAGAATCAAACCGGATCAGAAGTTACGAGTAGTGGAGCTACGTTTGGTCCAATCAATGCTTCAGCTGGTCTCTGGAGTGTACAGATTCACTGGACCAATGGAACTGCTGTTGCATTTGGTTCAGCATCTTTCGAAGTACACCATGGACTGAACCTCTTCTCTCAGACTCCAACAATTGACACGACAGATAACGAAATCTTTACAGCAGCAGTGTATTTGTATGATGAAGACAATGGAGCATCAATCCTAAGTGAAGATGCGATTGTCGCTGGCAATTGGTCTGACACTACAGTTCAATTCTCTCCCAACTTAGCTAAGGGATATTGGGAGGCTGATTTCAATTCTTCATTAATGACTGTAGGAAGTCATGTCATGGTTGTAAACGCGACTATGTCATTTTACATCAAGGCTAACTGTACAATCAATGTAAACATAGTGACTCTTGCTGTGATGACTGCATTAGGGGATCAGTTTGTTCAAGTTGGTATAAATCAAACCTACGATGCTACGTTGCGTTATATGTTCATAGAGGGGACAGGCATAGAAGGAGCTGATGTGGCGGTACTAACATGGAGTGGCCCTTCTAATGGCCTTCAATATGGGGTCACAACTGAAGTATCTGGAGAGACGGGCAATTATTCAATATCATTTATGGCAAATCAGAGTGGAACCTACTTCATCACAGTGAGGGGTTCAAAAGATTATCATAGCACTTCTGCCGCGTCATTCTATTTGATAGTTGGAGCAATCCCAACCAATATGGAATTGCTAAATGGTTCATCTGCAGTTATCGATGCTGCACAAGTATGTCAAATTTCTATTAGATACACAAATAGTACTGGAGCACCGCTAAGTGGAGCAGAAGTATTCATCATAACTGAAGCTCCTGAATCTGAGTTATTGGTTGGCTCACAGGATTATCACGGAAACGGGATTTATTCAATAACTCTGATTCCAGAAGACTCTGGTACATTCTACTTGATTATGGGAATAAACCTAACTAACCACGAATCTCAATATGCTTCCTTCACTCTGTCGGTGTTCCCAATTACGAGTTTTCTAGAATCAGAGCCCTCCAGCAGTGTAATAGCGCTAGACATGAATTACAGCGTTAGTCTGCGGTTCCTAAATGAATCACTCGGAGGACTGGAAAATGCCGTTATTTCAGTTCTCTCTGTGTATCCTGCTACTGGAATATCTCTGGCTCAACCTGTTCAACTTGGCAATGGTACATATTCCATTGAATTAATCCCAGAACAGGAAGGAACGTATGAGATTGTATTTCGTGCAACGCTATCAAAGTATCAAAATGGGACAACCTCATTTACAGTGACCGTGACCAAAATCCCAACTCTCTTGAGAACTGAATCGGGATCCTTATCGGATTCGGGATTCTATTCAAATTGGTATAATCTCTCAGTTCTTTTCGAGCGAACCGACTCACATCAGAATATATCGGACGCCGCTTTTAAAATCACTCAAGTAGCTGGCTTGACATTTTTCATTGTCACGACGGAAATGCAATACAAGATCTGCATAATGTCCGAGTCAGTTGGCAAGTGGTCATTAGCAATTACTGCATACAAGGACCATTATAGGAATGCATCAATTGTATTCGAATATGAAGTTAAAGAACATCCCGCTGCAGTTGCAGGAACAGGCCCCCCAGGCGATTTGTACTTCAATCAGACGGCGTCATTCCTACTGAGATACAACATATCTGAGGTAATGGGCATTGAAAATGCAAGTATTGAATTGACATATAATCCTGTTAGTGTTTTAACATGGGAACAGTTGGGAGATGGATACTATAACTTCACTCTGAATGTCCCATCGTTGGGAGTTTTTAGTATCCACATTAGATTCTGGGAATATGGTTACAGTTCTTACGACTTGTCTTTCACTTTTGAAGTAACGAGGATTCCTACCTCTCTTAATATCACGGGTCTGAGAGATATCTACTATGAAGGACGAGACTACGGTATATCTCTTCTTTATGATTCAAATATTGATTTGGGCGTAGTCGATGCCGAGATAACGATCTCGAGAAGTGCATCAGATTTCTTCACGTTGATTGCAGCTGAAGGCGGCTGGTATAACTTTTCACTTTCGCCTGAATCAGGAATTTGGTCAGTAACATTCGGGGTCAATAAGGAAGGCCACGAACAGCAATCATACACTTTCTCTCTCGAAAGCGAGAAACTTCCTATTGTACTCTCGCAAATACACACAATCAATCAGACCTATACACTTGTCGAGGGAGTATCGCTCCAACTGCAAATCATGCCATTGTTCAATGATACAAAAGAACCGATAACAAATGCGCATGTCACGTATGCTCTATTGGATGCCGATGGAAATGGGGGCGATGCTTTAGAAATCGGCGTATTTGCAGAACATCATGGTGTATACTCAGTGAACATCACAATTCCAGAGTATGGACTTTATTTACTTGCAATCAATATCGCCAAGGAACACTGTGCGGATTTCTGTCAAGAGGTATACATTAGCTCTATTCAAGACCCTGAACTCTTGCTCATGAATACAATTACAATTGGAGCTCTTGGCAGCTTGATTGCATTTGCAGCAATTGGAGCAATATACCTTGGAAGAAAACAGTATACAACAATGATAAGAAAGGCAAACATCACGCTTATGGACCTGAAAGGTAGACTCAGTGATTCACGAAATATTATTGCATTGTTAGTAATCCATAGACGAGCTGGACTACCTCTCTATTCGAAAATCCTCAGACCTGGATTCCAAGAATTGCTTGTTAGCTCATTCATCACTGCAATCTCACAGTTTAAATCCGAGTTCTCTGAAGACAGTCCGCTTTGGAAATCAATACCGATCAGCGAGGCTATTTACGCCGTTCAAACTGAGTTAATGATATGTGCGATTATCACACTGGAACCAGCTTCGGAACGACAAAGGAAGCAACTAGAATCATTTGGAAAAGAAGTTGGTCAATCATATGATTCGGATGAGGACGCGCTTCAGGGCATACTTGTTCTTGCTGAAAAGGGAGCTGAATTCTATGATAGTCTGGATAACCTGTTCAACAGAATGTTTGATGGTAAACTAATGAAGCGATATATTCGTACTACGGATACGATTCCAGGACATCTAATTCTAATGGAGGATATCTTGAACGAGGACGAACTTCCAGCAGGACTATCCCTAGATGCGATGATTGGTAAACTGATTCTGAGTGGTTTTTCTGAATTGAAAGCTCATCAGCTAGTCCTTGAGTCTACTGACAACGGCTATTTGGAGGAAGTCGAAGATACCAGCAAACCAGAAACTTAGGATTGCTCCTGAAAAACCTCGGTTCCGGTTTGCTCTACTTGTCGATGGTCATTCACGCCAAGGCGCTTCACCAAAGAGTGAACTGAGTTCCCTATCCTCACGTTGAGAATCTCATGGATGATAATCACAGGAATGAGGAAGCTCATAACAATAGGCGGAACTCCAAACGTCCAAAGAACGCTTCGAAGGAACGATGCCAAATCAATTGGAATGGCATTGACCACAAAGGGTAGGTAGAAGTTCCTATTCAACGCTGACAATGGAAATGTGAAGATGGAAACGCCGGTGAGAGAATTCGTCCTTATAATCTCACGATTCAAGCAAACCCATTCGGAAAACAGCGCAGAATTGCTTTAACCCTCGTTCAAATACGGTCTCGTGTATAATACAATATCAGGTATTTCAGCCGACATGGACGAAATTCTGAAATGGTTTGCTCTAACGCTCATGTTCTCCCTTCGGAGCACATGTCCATGACGGTTCTCGGGTGGTCCAAAGCGGACCACCTACTCTTTCTTCTTATTCTGTTTGGATCTTCGGGTACAATCATAGTACCAGTGAATCCTGCAGAAACTTCCACGACAACCACAACGACCAGTGCAACAACAACGATAACTGAGATAACATCATAGCCACTTCCAAGCCGCGAACTGGAGAAGCGGTATAGTCCTTTGATATCGAGGAGCGAATCGGAGAATCGCCTCTAACCTTTTCCTGTTTCCATTCTCCACTTGACTGCTACTACTACAATGACGACAATCGACGGAAGTGTAATGGTCCAACCGAGAACGGTCATGCCGCCAACTGTCGCGCCCAGCCAGCCCATTGGATCAATCGAAGAGATCACGGGGATTGTGTTCGAGGTGGTTGTCGAGGTGGTCGTTGAGGGTATTCTCTGAATCCCTCTGAAGTATCTCGGATTGCGAGTGAGTTCAATATACTCACCCGGTACATAGGCTGACACGTTGAAGGGGCCTGATGTTATCATTGTTTCAGTTAGAGGTTGAGGATTCCATATGTGCCACTCCTCAGGATCTAGGTCAACAAGTATCTGCTTTGGAAGGATGGGCTTGTATCCGACAGAGTGAAGGTGCCACATAGATTCAGATGAGAACTCAACCTGAATGACATTGGGTGTGCGTGCGAAAGCGGATATCATATCAGTAAGATCGTGGCGAAATCGATTCCCAGGGCTGTTTCGGTAGAAGAGGAGGGTGTGTGCAACATCATCAGCAGTAAGTGGCGTCCCATCACTCCAGGTCGCATTACTTGCGATGTGGAAGATGATTCTGGTCCATCCAGTTGGAACAGCTTCGTTGTCCGCGTGGGTTTCAACAATGAATGATTCTGCCAACCAAGGTATGTCGCCACCGTTTGGATTCTGCACAATCAGACTGTCATAGAGCTCGTCCAAGATATCAATGGTATACCCGGATGAAGCCGACATTATATTGAAAGTATCAATACCCAAAGGAATGCTCCGCCTAAGAGTCCCGCCAAACGGGCCGCCTTGACTTGATTTGAGCCGAACATTGAAGTTGGACCAAATTGAGTGTGCCCCGTCAAACACATCGTTCACAAAGCCCTCGAACTTGTCTGTTCTGTATGCAGAGAGGAGATAGTTCTCGTAGCAGATGATGATGGGACATTCGTAGGCAATGATTTTCTGCATCTCTTTAGCTGCTTCGTAAACATCGTCATAATCAGTTGAATTCATCAACTGACCCCTCCAGGCATCGTAGCTGTCATTCCTAAAGTTTGGAAAATTCCAAAACCGCTCGTCCGCATATTCCGACCAGAATTGGTAGGCAAGCCAATCGACATCGAAGTCGGCAAAGGTCCAACCCAAGAACATCATATCATAGGGCTCATGGTTGACGAGCCTGTACATATCATCAAAGCCTAGAATGTCGAATCTAGCATCAATATCAAGGCGAAGCAGAGCATCAACCGCGCACCGTGCGGTTTCTATACCTGTCATGGAGGCCCCGCTAGATTCGACTAAGACCTCGAAATCAGTACCGTCTGGTGCTTCACGGAAGCCATCATCATTGACATCCCAGAATCCCGCTTCGTTCAAGAGGAAATTCCCGTAACTCACATCACTGTCGTAGTAGTTGTACGGGAGTTGGCCCTCAATCGACCAAGGGTTGATCATAGGAATGCATGAGTCCAGTGGAACTGCAAGACCCTCGCAGATGTCAGTCGCGATAGCTGTCTTGTTCAGAGCGAAAGCGAATGCTCTTCTGAATGCTGTGATACTGAGTGGATACTTTGCGCAGTTTATTGTGATGAATCCATAGCCGTTTCGGGGAGTTTTTACAACCTGGATGTCTTCAGCCTCCTGCAGTTCAGCTAGGAATGATGGGCTGATGCTCTCACCTATCAGATCTATTTCATCTTGAAGGAGGGCGCGAACTTGTGCATCATCCTGTGTGATCACTTCGAATCTGACCTTGTCTACAAACGGACCTGAAGTTGAAAAGGAGGGTGCTTCGGACTGAGCGTTGGCTGGCAGTACCTGCAGTAGCACGACTGAGAACAGAAGAAGCATAACGAATCCCATCTTCCTCAAGGTTGGAACATCTCCCGCATGAAGCGTGGTATGACATCTAAGATGCTGTCTAAACTAGGATATGACCTTTCTTTTGTGAGGAGAAGCACAATGAATTCATCGTCGAAATCGTTGCGAATGCCTGGAATTCCTTCACGGTTGACCTAACCCCCTATCAATGCCGATCAATCATTCCATTTCGTGTAATATCTTTATATACTCATATGCATATGTATGACCGATAGAAATGGCAAAGAACATCGCCTTAGCAGATGACGTGTATGATCAACTCAAACGGCTGAAGAGAAGAGATGAGAGCTTTAGTGAGTTCATACGACGCCTTCTCAGAACAAGGGCCAACATCTCGGATCTTGCTGGCTCATCGACTCTTTCTTCAGAGGAGTGGAATGATCTGATTATATCGAGGGTCAAGCAGGCGGCTCTTGATCGTGAGAGAGGGAAGTCATTGCTTGCTGGCAGCAAAGGGGGTTGATGAGATGCCAGTCTTTGACACTGCATTCCTCATAGACCTGACTATGGGTGACACGGGTGCCGTTGCGATGGCCAAACGAACCGACCAAGAGTCTGATGTCAAGGCTATCTCAGTTGTGACTGTACACGAGTATCTCCGAGGGGTCTTCTATCACTACTCCAGAAAAAAGGCGCTTGAGGCGAAGCTCAGGAAGGCCTTAACAGACCTTGCGTACTTCGACCAGCTTGAATACACAACGAAGATAGCAAGACGGGCCGCTCGTGTGGATGGACAGCTCTATCGGTCAGGAGAAATCATTCCTTACGCTGATGTGGTGATTGCTGCTACCGCGATGCATCACAGTTTGCCGTTGGTCACGCGTGATGCACACTTCGATGCAGTGAAGGGACTCACCGTTACTGACTACTAACAAGTACACCCCACGCATGGTCATGGGAAAAGCGTCGAGGCAGGCGACTGGGCAGGGCGATAATCTGAGATAGGCCTTGTTGAGCACGATGTCGATTCTATCACTTGGATGGTGAGAGAGATCGACTAATCATCATCAATCCGACAATGAATGCAACGACACCTAGGATTACAATTGCAGCCTTCATATCTGCAAATAGTTCACTCCAAAGCGAGTCCGGGAGTAGCTCGCCAATAACGACCATAGCCAATCCAATGACTGATGCAATCTTGCCTGGTTGTGTATTCAATTGAGTTTCCACAGGTTCCTCGTGTCTTCGTACAATTGGAGCCTCTGACACTCTAACATCAGATCTGAAGAAACGCGTTCCATCTTCTGAGAGTCGACCGTGAAGATGTCCTGAGTCAACAAGGTCTTGAATAAGATGACGGGTCTCATCTTCACCAATTCCTAATCGAGTACTAATCATCTGGATTGAACTTAATCCATACTGCCCAATGAGTGTTACAACTTGAGTCATCTCATTGGTCTCTGTTTCTAGTATACCTGTAGTAGCCATCTCATTCACAATAGAATCACAGTTCAGTTGATTATAAGACAAAGCCACAAAAAAGGGTCGCATATGAAGGTCACATGTTGAGTACACACAATGTTTCAATCAGCGCAATCCTTAGGGAATAAGCTCAGAAACGTTTCTGTGTCTTGGGATACGGAGTGAACGGGCTTCTAGGTTCTAATGCCGAGAGCTTGGGAATGTTGGAGAAGGGGTCTCTATACCTCTTCATCCGCCTCCTCTTTTGCGGCGTAGAATCGACACAACTGCAATCAGTATCACAACTCCGATTCCTGACGCCCAGACCCACAGACTGATTCCAAAGATTTCCTGATTATACCATGGAATAGTCGCATTTGTGGTCGAAGTTGGAGTAGTTGTTATAGTCGTAGATGTAGTTATCGTGGGGTTGTTTATAGTGAAGAATTCATCAGAGGAATCACTACTGCTGAAGAAACCATCTGCTGCTACAACCCGAATCTTGTATTGCCCATTTTCAATTTCTGTCGTATTCCAAAGATAGTAGG
>JAUVHR010000349.1 GCA_030593165.1 Candidatus Thorarchaeota archaeon | reverse complement strand
AAGGCGGAGCAGTTGACCCAAGTCAACACGCACTGCTCTATCGAACGAATGCTGATGGAAGTCTGAATTGTTCACAGACCTTTGGTGGTGTGAATCCAAGTGCGTTTCATAGTATTGTTGAATGTGGTGATGGTAGCATTGTTGCCTTGGGATATACTACTTGGATGGACGATGAGTTGGAACAAATGTACATGGAAAAGACGACGTCATCTCTAGACCACATCTGGTATCGATTCTTCGGTGCTTCTAATCAAGAATTTGGAGTTTCTCTTGTGAGTTGCCAAGATGGAGGGTTTGCTCTACTCTGCAACACCAACACTACAGTTAGTGATACAGTTCTGATACGTACAGACTCAGAAGGGATTCAAAAATGGAACAGAACCTACGGGAGTATTAACTATGACCACGGGTCAAGTATCGTTGAGTGCATCGATGGCGGCTATGCTGTCGTAGGGCACACAGATGATACACAATCCGACATCTGGCTCTTTAGGGTCCAACCAGTGCAGTTACTCTCTCATCCTGTCAATCAAGTAATTGAGTATGGAGAATCATTTGAGCATGAGATAGAGGTCCTTACAGTAGGATCGAGTATTAACTACACGATTTTGAACGATACGACCAACTTTGAACTCATTCGAAACGGTGGCAATTTGACTATTACAAACAAGACAATCCTTCAAGAAGGAACTTATAGTCTGAACCTGTGGATGAATGATACCCTAGGTGAGTTTCTCAGTGTTTCATTCACTATCACTGTAGAAGAAGGTGCAACAATAACAACATCGTCTTCTTTACCAACCGACACTGCTCCAAGATTCTTTGGTCTTGATATGCTGACTCTGATACTAATAGCTGCTGGAGTCTGTTTGTTCATCGTCATTGTCAAGTTAAGAAAACGTACATAATTATCGAGTGCAAGATTCAGCTCCTATCCTTCCAAGAAGCCATACCTCTTCACAACTAGATAGTGGGCGAAATCGCTCTGGGGTGTCTTCAGGAGAACACCTGCAGTAGGTTGAGCATGGCTGAAGTCCTCCCAATGATCCTTCAGATAGGATGCCGCGGCCAACGTCCCCATTGCGAGTGCCCCAGATACCACGAATACATAGCCTTTCGGGGATTCAGGGTTAGGGATACGCAGAACCATACTGTATTGCCAGACTCCAGAAGTATCGAAGAGCTCGTCGGTCGTCTTGTCGCGAATAGCAGTCTGCATGGAGTGGTCCCCCCTCTCGTTCTCAATGACATATTCGAAGTAGGGTTGCTTGACGCCCTCAAGAACACTCTGAGTAAGTGTATTGGCGGGAGGTTCGCCCAGCAAGATGATTGTCTTGTCTTTGAGTTTGAGTTTCGGATTATTGTCTATTGAGTACTTGATTGGTGCGGGATAGAACTCTGCCAGAATGGATGCCACCTGAGCACTGGCCTCCAAATCGTCAAACGCAATCATTCTGGTGGGGCCGTAGTATTCCTCCGCCTTTCCGTCGAAGCCCACTTTCTTGAAACGGGTGTCGTCACGCGTTGTTTCTATCAACGCCCACAGTGGGAGTACAAGAACGATGTTCTCGGGATTCTCAACCACAGATCCAAAGACCCGCAAGAATCGACGGAATTTCTTCCTCCTTCTGACTCGTTGGACAAACCAGCCCAGACCAAATGCGATGGCCGGTAGTATCATGATCTCAATGACAATGGCTGTGAAGTCTAGGAATTGCAGAGCCAATCCCTCCAAGCAGCAGCATCAATGTTCAGGAAAACCATATCTCATCACTACCTCGCGTTTGTCCACTTCTGCTCTCGGCATACCCAGCAGAACGCCTGCCATGTCATCGGCGTCCTTGAAGTCTTCCCAGTGGTCCTTGAGAAACATGGCGGCTGCAAGCGTTCCCTCCGCATGTGGACCTGATATCAGAAAGAAGTAGGCTCTAGGTGTTCTGTAGTTGGGAACACGCAAGACCATGCTGTACTCCCGATCCCCGGAGCAATCATAGAGCACATCTGCCCTCTTGTCACGGATGGCAGTTCTTGCTTCGTGTTCAGCGGTCTCTTCTTGCTCAACATACTCCAAGTATGGCTGCTCCACGATGCTGAAGACACTTCGAGCTCGGATATTGGCCAACGGAGCACCGACCATGATGATGGTCTTCTGGCCCAGCTCAAGCCGCCTGTCATTGTCAAGCGAGTAGGTCACAGGTCGGGGGTAGAACTCCGCAAGGATTGAGGCAACTTGGGCGCACGCCATCAGGTCATCATAGGAGACTGTTTCATCTGGGCCATAGGCTCTCCTTTCATTTCCGTCAAGGCCCGTCTTCTCGAATCGTGGTGTGTCGGGAGATGCGTCCTTTACTCTCCATAAGGGGATCGAGATGATAATGTCTTCAGGGTCCTCTGTCACCCTCCCGAAGACACGGCGAAAGACACGGAACTTCACACTCCTTCGAATGGTCTGCACAAACCAACCAAGAGCGAATGTGATCAGCGGAAAAAGCATCAGTTCAATGAACCCTGTGATGATTGGGACGAGATCAAGAAGCGGTTCGCCATTCTGCATACCAATTTCACCTAACAGTCAATTTGATTCCGGACTATCCTTTGCGGAGGAAGATCATCGCATCACCCACAGGGTATGCACTCTCGGGGAAGTCTATGTGAATCGAATAGATGAATGCTTCTTCCATGATGAACAAACCATCTACCAAGCTCGCAATGGTAGGAGGAAGATCATCAAGAGCATGCGGAAGTGTTAGTCTTGAGAGATCTGGGAAATCCGGAATGAGGAAGGATCTCACCGGGAGCATCCCCGGGACAGGATGGTCAGCGTAACGGTTAAACTCGGCCAAGGAAGTCTGTTCACGGTATGATGGGTCGCCTGGGGAGAGAGTCATGTTTACTTGATGTGTGAAATCGCCCTTTGCCTCCCAATCACGTGCTGCGGGGTCCTCCTTGAATGCCTTACCTATTACTGGTACTGCAATGCCACAATGCCCACCTGGGCGGAGAATCTGGCAGAATCCTTGGACAATGCGCCTCGCCTGCGTTTCGGAGACGTGTCCCAGCACTTGTGAGCATAGGATCACATCTGCGGACAGCTCACCGGGGATATTCTCCAGAATCTCGATTCCACCACATAGGACTAGGCTCTCTATCCTTCCTAGTTGCACCTCTCGGGCCCTTGCCGCGCGCGAACAGTCAGGATCGACCCCTATTAACAGCTCATCTGATCTCCCATGTTGATCGAAGAGCAAGAAATGGGCGCCTGTACCACAGCCAAAGTCTATCGCGACCGTCCAATCTTGATCCAACAGCTTGGCTATCAGAGTCTGCTCCAATGTATGTTTGTTCGGGTCTTGCTGCTTAAACCTGGTGTCGGTTGCTTCATCCGTCACTGGATACATGTAGTCTGGAGGACCGATTGCGTCCTGTCCCGAAATGCGAGTTAAATACTCCTTCCATCTCTCGCTCATTCGCTGGCCGCTCCTCCTCGTACGTCCGGGCCTTTCCTTGTTCCCCAGTATCTTGGTTCCTTCGACATCACAAACCAATCTCTCACAGCTTTGGTCCAAACAGTGAATAGATTACTTGACTAGCTAATCAGTCTATTGGGAAA
>JAUVHR010000278.1 GCA_030593165.1 Candidatus Thorarchaeota archaeon | reverse complement strand
CCTACTATTGGTTCTGTTGCGCCGCTAGGAAGTAACTCCATGTGTTGCCATAACTCACCAAACCCTACTGACGTAAGTCCTCTTTGGTATATGTTACCACTTGATAGTATGTAGGTTAGTAGTGCCTCAAAATAATCGAACTGATTAAGTATTTCACCTTGATAGGTGGCTGACGGCCAAAGAGAATCATGGGCTTTCGTCCAACGCGGTCACTAAGCCTTCCAAATTGCATACTGAAAGCCACTATGAAGACTGTCATGATACCCGAGGCAAAAGCAACCTCCAAAAGAGAGAACCCGAGAAAGTCGCGTTGCACAACTGCAAAGTACGGCCATGCCATTGACATCGCGAAAGAAAAGAACACCGTAACACCACAAAACCTTCGGAAGTCGCCTGGCTCCGAGAGAATGCGCCGGAGCTGAGGAAACTCCCTCTTATCATTAGGATTAGGTGGCTTCTCATTGATTGTAAGGGAGATTAAGGAAGCAACTATCCCAATCACTGCTGTCAGATAGAATGGTAAGTAGTACTCAACTCGCCACAGTTCAATAGCTGGCATCCAGAGCCAGCTAAATCCTGCCAGGATGCCGGTGAAGATTGTTGCCGCTAGAGAAGTGACACTCGTTACAATCGCCAACTTCCCCAACTCGTCCCCACGATTCTCCTTGTCCATTAGACCGCCGATGAGTGAGAGCCATGTTGGAATCTGAATGCTAAGCAGAAGTGATTGTATCCCATATAGAATGATCATGTGAAATGGGGTTTCCGCCCAGAGAAACAGGAACACCATGAAGAGGCCTGTGAACGTTCCGAATGCTACGAACGGCTTGCGTCGACCAATCTGATCAGACTTGGCACCCCAAGCTGGTTGGAGAATCGCTGGTGCGATATTCCCCACACTTCTGAATGCTCCGAGCTCTGCGAAGCTAGCCCCCATGTCGACCATGAAAGTCTGGAGAAAGGGACGGTATAAGCCGTCAGCAAATCTTGTAAGAGCTCCCACAAGATAGACATTACGCGGAAGCTTTTGCTTCTCTGCAGTTTGGTCTATCTCAGTCATGGTGTGTACCTCGGTGAAACTGTTTCGGCATCATGACCCCTATTAACTGTAATTCTATCACCATAGGCAGGGAGCCCGAAATACCAAAACCGTCAGTGTTATTTCCTCTCACGTAGTTATCTTGAATATAGAGTGAGAGCAATCATGCTCGATGAAACAATTTTCAAAAAGAGAATGGACGGATTCCGTGGGTTCCTTGGAGAATCGGGAACGGACTTCGCCCTTGTGACTCCCTCACCGAGCTTTCAGTACCTCACTGGGATTCACGTTGAGATGCGTGAGCGGCTCATAGCGCTTCTTTTGACTGCTGACGAAGACCCAATGATTGTGGCGCCGTCCTTCGAGGTTACAACACTGTCCGAACAAACTTGGCTGGAGGGATTTCTACCATGGGAAGAAGATGAAGACCCATACACTCTGATTGCTGAGAGAGTGGGACAGACCAAGGATGATTTCACAGCGGCTTTTGATGAGGACCTACCACTTGGAATATACTGGTCAGTTGAGAAAGCGATTGGTGGAATCAAGAAGAGTACCTCAGTTACTCCGTGGATTGATGAAATGCGACTCATCAAATCTGAAGAGGAACTTGACCTCATGAAGAAAGCTGGACGCATTATCGATGTGGTTGTCACTAGGACGTTCGAGAGGGCAGAGATTGGTATGACCGAGCGGGAAATCAGTCAGGCTGTACACGCTGAGGTCAGTAATCAAGGAGGAGACCCAACCTTCGCACAAGTTCAGTTTGCTGAGAACAGTGCGTTACCCCACATTGAACCAGGTGCTAGACGACTGAAGGAGGGAGACATGGTTCTGCTCGATTGTGGCTGCAGCGTTGATGGTTACAACACAGACCAGACACGAATGGGTGTTGTTGGCAAACCTGATGAAGATCAGCTTGAAGTATATCAGATTGTGCTTCGAGCACAGGAAGCCGCACTTGAACAGATCAAGCCCGGACTCTCTTGCGGAAAAGCAGATGGAATCGCAAGACGCGTCATTGAAGAAGCTGGATACGCTGAGTACTTCTTGCATCGTCTCGGCCACGGGATAGGTCTAGAGGTACATGAACCGCCGTATCTAGTCAGGGGCAACGCAACTGAACTTAAACGGGGAATGACTCATAGCATTGAACCCGGAATTTACCTTGAGGGGAGATTCGGAGTACGGATTGAGGATCTTGTGTGCGTACTCGAGGATGGATGCGAAGTAATAACATACTCACCGAAGGAATTCTTCATAATCGATGTCAGCTAATCCGATTTCTCGTCGGATTGTTCAGAGTCCGCTTGTTTGGTCATAATATCTTGGAGCCGCTGCTTGTCTTCCTCAGACATTGATTCCATGGCTCTAGCAGATTCACGCAGCATGTGAGTTGTTATCACCGAATAGACACCAGGTAGCGCGGCTAATGTGCTGATTCTCTCTTTATATTCCTGTTCGGCAAGATCCCGAGATTCCTTTAGAGCCTCACGCGAGACCTCACCTTGTCCAATACCTGGACAGGCCTTGTCAGCCAGAATGAACTTCTCTCCTGTATAGCTTAATGGAAAAGCTTGGCACGAGATTGGTCGGGAATAGCGGATGCTGCATGTGTTCTTCTCTTCATCAAAGAGAATGCATGCAGTCTTCTCAGGATCACTCTTCAGTGATTTACGTTCAGTCTCAAACCCAAAATAGTCGCTCTCTGACTCGGGTATGTGAAGTCGGAGTGCTTGGATAATCTGTGTGTGCTGCTGGGCGGTCCACCTTGACAAATCATCAATTGTGACATTCACATGGGGCCGCGTGCAACAGACCCTGTTATCACATTCATTCTCAAGACACTTGAAGCTGTACTTTGTCTTCTCCTTGTCAGTCTCAGTCAAGATTCTTCACCATTCCAAGCTCTGCGATGGCCGACCCTGTGTTTCTCTTAACCGTTTCGACGTGACTATGGGAATTGCATATCGGAGTTGTCGCAGGTTCACTGGCAATGTCAATGACCTTTCGACATCCAGGATTTCAACATCTTATGGAGGGAAACGTTGGTCAATCCACTCGAACATGTCCCGCATCACTTCGTCGCCGCCCGGGTCCTCGAACGGGTCATGGTAGAGACCCTCGTAGAGTTTCCAAGTCTTATCTTCCGATGCGATGGTTTTAAAGAACTCCTTGTTCGCCTCGGGAACCAGTATGAGGTCTTCTCCTGCCTGCTGAAGCAGGACTGGAATTGTGATCTTAGGCCCCAATTTGGAACCCTTCTCTCGCGCCTTGAGTCCCTCTACCGCGAAGCGAGGTGTTGCTTTATCGAAGCGCAGCGGGTCATTCCTGTGGCGTTGGACAACATCAGGATTCCTTGACAGTAGGTCTAGGTCAAGACCGGTATCGAAGTATTTCTTGGAATTCACCTTTGCTAGTAGAGATGCGATGGCTCTGGTGGCCGACCCCATCTTGAGTCGTTCAGAGACTGCCGGACAGGGGATGATGGTAGCATCAACTTCATCGGGATGTCTAGCAATATATCGGATGACATGAAGCCCACCGAGGGAGTGTCCAAAGAGGATGAGCCGACCGGAATCCTGTTTTTCTCGGACGAGTTTCATCAACGCATGCATGTCGTCTATGTATTCATCGAAGCTTTCAACATGACCCTTCATCCCAGAGAATGTGCCAAAACCCCTCAGGTCCGGTGCATAGAATGTAAAACCTTTCTCTGCAAATGACTCAGCCATGAATGACATTAGGCCGCTATGTGATCCGAGACCATGAATCCCAACAACAGGTCCTCGCGAAGAGGCAGTGTCCGGATGCCAAATTCTGAGAAGCATCTCTGTCCCATCATGTCCTGAATATGTGCTTTCTTCAGCCTTCATTCAATCTCACCTTATTTCTGTGTCAAGTTGGCAATCGGGTGTCCATCCACTCATACATGTCCTGTAAAACCTGCTCTTTTTCTGGTTCCTCATGTAGCTCGTGATAGAGACCCTCATAGAGTTTCCAAGTCTTGCTCTTGGATGCAATGTTGTCGAAGAACTCCCTGCTTTTTTCCGGAGAGATGAGCTTGTCGGCTCCAGCTTGTTGATAGAATACGGGAAGTGTAAGTTCTGATGCCAACTCGAACCCCCTCTTCGCAGCTTTTAGTCCCTCAATCCCGAAACGAGGGGTTACTTTCTCGAATCTCAAGGGATCAGTCCTGTGCCGTTCACAGACCTCAGGGCTCCTACATGCATCCTCAAACATGAGTTCATGCCCCATGTAGTACTTGACGTTGAGTAGTGATAGTATCTTGCCGAGTATGAGTTTTCCAATCCCAATGTCGAGATTCTGAGCCACTGCAGGACAGGCGAGCAGAATGCCGTCGATGCTTCGTGGATAAGTAAGAGCGTGCCAAATGACGTGTAGACCACCTAGTGATGACCCAAAGCAGAAGGTCGCCTTATTCGAATATTGGTCCTTTGCGAACATGACGATGTTCTGCATGTCCTCGATGTATTCATCGTACTTCATAACATGACCCTTGAAACCAGAGTAATGACCAAAACCACGCATATCCGGGGCGAATACGGCTATACCACGCTCTGCAAAGTACTCTCCGATATTCTTCATATCGCCGCCGTGACTGCCCAGTCCATGCACAGCAACCAGATTTGCTCGAGGTAGGTCGTCATCTGGGAGCCAGGACGCCATGAACATCCTTGTGCCGTCAAAACCCACATACTTGCGTTCTCGGTACTTCATCGCCAACAGACAAGCAAGGACATTTCGACCTATTTATCTTAGTGTAAAAGAAAAAGTGCGACCCTTGCGAGGTCACACTGGAAAAAACTAGAATCGCATTGGCTTTGGTTCATCGCCACTGTAGTCATAGAAGCCCTTGCCGGACTTCCGACCAACCCAACCCGCACGCACCATCTTGCGCAAAAGGGCTGGAGCTCTATACTTGCTGTCCTT